>JBBQDY010000082.1:0-10500 GCA_038320155.1 Cytophagales bacterium | reverse complement strand
TCCGATGATTAGCTTTTCAATTTTTGGAGCCAAAGAGTCCGAACCGATTTCCGGAATCTCCAGTCGATAGAGAAAGCCATATTGATCTGCGGTGATCAGACGATTTTTGTCATCAAAAGTCATGGCGACCCATGAGCCTTGCTCCATATCTCCAGGGCTATAGATATGTTCGGCTTTGAATCCCTCAGGCAGCTTGAGTTTGGCTACTTTGGGATCGAGGGGTATTTCTTCTTTTTTAGCGCAAGAAATTGCGACAGCGAGCACAACAGCACTCATAAAGATAGTTTTGATAAGAGATTTGATGATCATATACTTTTGGGTTATTGGATTTCAGTAGAAGGGTTGATGGTTATTAATATAACAATTTATCATTCACCTAGTGAGCTATTTACCATAGGCGGGATAAAAAACTGTCCTGCCTTCTCATGCTTTAAAAAATCAGCCCAACTTTTTCAGGAAGAATTCTTCTGAAAAAAGCTGGGCTAGACTATGTTTATGAAAAAAAATTAGAAGAAGGGACTCAGATCCGATTCGGCAGCTGGGTAAGGATAGAATTTACTAAAATTTGTAAAGACGTTGTTTCTCGGTACAGCACCTGGAATTGGGGGATAATAGTAAGCAAGTGGATTGGCTACTATACGTTGACCATAAGGAATAATTATCTCCTGAATTCGCCCGGTTCTCATAATATCAAACCATCTCTTGTTTTCGAATGCAAGCTCCACTCTTCGCTCCTTGAAGATCGCTTCCCGCATCATGACCTGACCCGCTGAGGTCGAAGATGCCAAGCCTGCACGGGATCTTACCTGATTCAGAAGACCTGTTGCCTCACCGGATTTCCCTTGTTCGTTAAGTGCTTCGGCCATCAAAAGCAGCACTTCTGAATAGCGATATACAGGCCAGTTTACTCCGTGATTGTTGTGCTGCGCATGTGTACTCAAAAACTTCTTGATATACGGGGTAAGCTTGACAGGTCCTGGACGTCCTGATATTTCCAGAAAAGTTATTGAGGCTTCTTTGCGTAGATCTCCAGCCTCATAGGCCGCAATGATATCCGGAGTAGGGATATTGTTGCCCTGTCCATCAATTGGTTGTGGATTACCCGTTCCCATCAACGATCTAACTTCATTTACAGTCATAGGTCTTGGAACAAAACCATACAGGAAAGAACCCTGAAGTCCCTCTGGCCCTTCTAGATACTGCACCTCAAAAACTGATTCTGAGTTGTTTTTATTGCTTGTATTTCCAGCGAAAGCCATAGCATAGGATGGCATGAGGGAATATTGGCCTGTAGAAATGACAGGAGCAAGAATCTGCTCAGCATCCGGCCAGCGCTTGAGGTAAATATATACATCAGCCAGTAGTGTTCGAGCCGCGCCTTGAGTGACTCTACCTAGCTGTTGCTGTGACTTCTGTGGAAGATACGGTACAGCCTCCACCAAGTCCCGAACGATTTGATCAAGTACTGCTGACTCCTCTGACAAAGGTAGCGCTGAACCTTCCCTACCTGGAACTGGTATAAGGTGAAGCGGAACAGCCCCGAAATAGCGAACTAAGTGAAAATAGGCTAGCGATCGAAGGAAAAGAGCCTGACCTTTGATATTGTTTTTAGAGGCTTCGTTGAACTCTACTGCATCAATGGAACCCAGCACCTGATTGGTACGAGCTACAATCAGATACAGCGTACGCCAAGCACCGAGAACGTTTCCATTTGGGGTAGTTCCGTTGCTAACCGGCACCGAGAAGTCTGCTAGATCCTCTTGATTCTCAACAGCTCCGAAGAGCACATTTCGCATATAATAGGTGTTGTCCGAGTGCAACTCACCTAAAAGCCAAGCTTGTCCATTATAATAGCCACGCAGAGGGGCGTAGGCAGCATTGACTGCCTGAGCAAAGTCACTTTCAGTTTGGAAAAATGTCACCGAACTCAGTTGTGTCTCAGGCGCGATCGTCAGAAAGTCATCGCAGCTTGAGAAAGCCATGACCAAGGAAAGAAGTAGTATGCTATATTTTTTCATTTTTTTCAGTTTAGGGATTGATCAACTACTGAGATCTGTTTAAAAATTAATATTGGCTCCAAAGGTGATAGTACGAGGGACAGGAAATGGTCCCAAGTCTATGCCTGGGCTGAGATTTCCACCGTCTCCTTGACCATTATCTTGCATACTCACTTCAGGGTTTTGTCCTCCCCAATAATTAGTAAAAACAAACACGTTCTGCGCCGATGCGTACAACCGAAGAGATTTGATCGACTTAGGAAGCTTGGTAAATGTGTAACCCATAGTGATATTTCTGATGGTAAAAAAGGAAGCATCCCACACAAAGTTGCTATTAGTCCAATCTCGCTCTACCCCTGTCACGTTTCCACCACCCACAGTAGTACCAAAAATCCCGTCGCCTGGATTCTCTGGTGATCTAAAGCGATCACCCGCTCTTCGTACCATATTGAATACTCCATCCAAATTGGCAGTAGAGAATAGATGTCTCATATAAACATCCTGTCCTTGAGAGCCTGAACCTACTATTTCCAGATCCCAATTTTTGTAATTAAAATTATTGGTAATCCCATACGTAAAATCGGGGAAGGGATTTCCAATAATTGTCCTGTCGTCTCTGTCACCTCCAAAAGTGATTATCCCGTCACCATTGACATCTTGGAGCTTGATACTTCCTACAGTAGATCTACCGGGAACCTTTGGTGAATTTGCCAAGTCTTCTGCATTGGCATAGTTGCCTAGCTTCTGCAGTCCATAGAATTGACCAAACTGCTGTCCTACCTGAGTGATGTGGAACTGACCATATACCCGGTCGATTCCCTCGGCAAGAGAAATAACCTCGTTGCGATTGATCGAAAGGTTTGCATTAATATTCCATCTAAATGCACCTTTAGTCGGGGTGGCATTAATAGAAAACTCGTGGCCCCAGAACTTGATTTCCCCAACATTGTCAATGAAATTGGTAAATCCTGATTCTTGAGGGATCTGCACTGCAAATAGCAGGTTAGTCGTGTTCTTCACGAAATAATCATAAGTGAAAGAAATTCTATCATCCAAAAAGGCTAAATCAAGTCCTATGTCAAACTGTGCAGTAGTCTCCCATCCCAAGTTTGGATTATCCAAAGAGGTGACTGCCGCTCCTGGAGTGATGGTATTGCCAAAAGCTACGTTTACCGTGTTGTTGACCAAGGCATACTGTGTATAATTACCGATATTGTTGTTCCCTGTAATCCCGTAGCTGGAGCGGAGTTTTAGAAACGAGATGGTCTCATTTCCCTGCAAGAATCCTTCATCCGAAAGTACCCATCCTACAGAAGTCGATGGGAATACTCCCCATCTGTTGTTAACTCCAAATCGTGAAGAACCATCAGCTCTTGCAGATGCAGTGAAGAGATATTTGCTTTTATAGTTATAAGTAAATCTGGAGAAAACAGAAGTAAGGCCCCACTCCTGCACATTGTTAAAGGTTCCACCGCGGTTGATATTAATAGCCGCCTGAGTGGTTAGAATCCGGTCATCAGCATAGGTATCCGTTGCAACTCGGTATTGGTCGAGTCTGAATCGTTGATTGGAAAGTCCTGCCAGTATTTCAAAATTGTGATCGTTGATTGAGGTGCGATAGGTTGCGATATTTTCATTCAACCAAGAAATGTTATTTGACGTCTCCCTGATGGAAGATGCAATGGTGGGAATGGCCTGATTGATAGACGAAGTAGCTGTGGAAGGATTTGAGAAGAAGAACCTTGAATTGTTCAATTCAGCGTTAAATGTGGATTTGAGGGAAAGTCCCTTGATCGGCTTCCATTCTATATAGGTTGTTGCCAACAAATTTAACCTTGTGGTTTCATTTGTAAGTTCCTGCGCCGACCTTACCCAGTTAGGATACGCAAAGATATTTCCTGTCTCAGCTGGAAACCTGTTGAAAAGAGTAAGCTCACCAGCTTCATCACGGATCGGCATTACCGGCCAAGTATGTAGCGCATTGAAGATAATTCCTGTACCCCGAGACCCATCTGTTCGTGGTGTATTATCTTTGACGTAGTTTGGGGCTACATTTACCCCGATGTTGACTTTGTCAGATAATTGATAGTCCGTATTCAATCGTAGGGAGAATCTCTGGAAATCGGAATTGACCACTACGCCATCTTGATTAAAGATACCTGCCACTACAGTGGTGTTGACACGCTCTTTATTTGAGGTTATGGTCAGATTGTAGCTAGATATCGGCGCAGTCTGGAGCAGTGCATCATACCAGTCATTGGTATCGTCCCGGTAGATGGAGGGATCTTGGAAAATACTCGGTACGGGACGATTCGCATCTTCATAGTATTCCTTTTTGAACTGAGAAAATTCCTCAGCATTCATCATCTCAAGTCTTCCCCTCTGAGGCGTTTTCTGAAAACCTGAGAATACATTTAAGTTGACATTGGTCTGTCCTTTCGTGCCTTTTTTAGTGGTAATCAAAACCACCCCATTTGCAGCTCTGGAACCATAAAGTGAGGTTGATGCAGCATCTTTCAAGACTGTGATATCTTCGATTTCATCTGGATTAATTGCGTTAATGTCTCCAGTGATGGGAAAACCATCCACAACATATAATGGCTCACTTCCACCGGACACAGAAAGCTGTCCTCTTATCCTCACTTGCATGCCTCTACCCGGCTGACCGGTGGTTTGATTGATTTGCACCCCTGCAAGTCTACCCTGTAGCTTTTGAGCGATTGTGGAAACCGGCATATCCTTCAATTCATCACCGCTGATGGATTGAATAGATCCCGAAACCTCTTTCTTGATCTGACTACCATACCCAACTACGACTACTTCCGAGAGGTCTGACATGGAGTCTTCCAGAGAGATATCATAGACCGTTTGACCGCTTTGAACTGACACCTCTCGGGATGAATACCCGATAAAACTTACTACCAAAATATCTCCGGGAGCAGCTTGAATCGAAAAATTACCATCAAGATCCGTGACAGTTCCGATTTGAGTTCCTTTGACCACGATCGTGGCACCGGGGACTACTTCTCCCGATGTGTCTATTACGGTACCGGTTACATTAGCCGATTGGGCCGCTGCATTCAAAACTGTAAATAGCATGAGCAGCATTAACCCAAATAGCCGGGTTTTTACTTTAGTTTGAAAATGTTTTTTCATAAAGAATGGGTTTGTGTTAAAAGTAAATTAGCTCTACCAATTACCAGATTAACTTTTCACAGACTATCCTGCACAGTACTGTATTTCAATTATTTAACCTCTAAAAAATATCAAAAACTAACAGGATAGAACAGGATGGTTCTCTAAGGCGAGTTCTCAATTTTATCAAGATATATGTGGGCAAACCTCTGCAGGAAAAATCACCTATTTTCCTCTTCCAAAAAAATAAACAGCCGCATTTATTTAATTGAAATCCACCTGCTTTTTTACTATCATTAGAATCTAATCCATTCCCCAAATGACCTATAAATTAAAAATTCAACTGCTTTCAATCGGATTTCTTGCAGTACTGGGATTTCAATGCACGGATAAAAAAACGCTGGAACTTGAAAAAAACACCACCATCGCTTTAGTCGGAAACAACCTAGGTTCTCGGATGATGCATTACCCTGATTTTGAAACGGAGCTTTACACGAGATTCCCGGAGAAAGACTTGATCATCCGCAATATGGCCGACCCAGGAGACACCCCAGGATTTCGACCAAGGTCGGGTACCAATGATCCTTGGGCTTTTCCAGGCGCTCAGGATTTTCAGGATGAATACGCCACGCCATCGGGGAGTGAAGGATTTTTAGAAAAGCCTGACCAGTGGCTTACCCGATTGAAAGCAGATGTGGTGATTGGTTTTTTTGGATTCAATGAATCTTTTCAAGGCAAAGCAGGTCTAGAAAATTTTAAAGCTGAGCTGGATGCATGGATCAAGCATAGCAAACGACAGAAATACAATGGCGATACCATTCCGCAATTAGCTTTGGTTTCTCCGATAGCGATAGAAGACCTTTCCGCTAAAATCGATGTGCTTGATGGAAAAGCTCAAAATGAATTGATTGAACTCTACACTGAAGCGATGGCTGAAGTGGCTGCTCAAAACAAGGTGCTTTTTGTAGATGCGTTTACACCAAGTCTAAAGTGGTACGCTGACTCTGATAATGATCTAACTATTGATGGCTCTCAGCTTAATGAGGGTGGATACGAAAAACTTTCAAAACTCCTTGCAGACGAGATTTTTGGTGGGAAAGTGCAGTCAAATGTGGAGAGAAATTTGGTTGCAGAAGCCGTAATAGAAAAGAATTGGCTTTGGAAAAATGATTATAAAATCCCCAACGGAGTCCATGTCTTTGGAAGAAGATATGATCCTTTTGGACCGGACAATTACCCTTTTGAATTGGAAAAAATCCGCCAAATGACAGCTATCCGCGACACAGCAATCTGGATGGCAACAAAAGGCGAACGCAAAGATTTGGCAGCGGCAGATGCAAAAACCAAAGCACTTCCGGATGTTCAGACCAATTTTAACCCGGATCAAAACGGAAGCTTGGAATATAAATATGGAGAAGAAGCACTAAAGGAAATCAAAACAGCCCCAGGCTATAAAATTGAGCTCTTTGCTTCCGAAGAAGAATTTCCTGATTTGGCCAATCCCGTTCAACTTTCCTTTGACAATAAAGGGAGACTTTGGGTAGCCACGATGCCAAGCTACCCGCATTACAAACCAGGTGATCCACGACCAAAGGATAAATTGATCATTCTCGAGGACACGGATAATGATGGAAAAGCGGATAAGCAAATTACATTCTCAGATGAGCTTCACATTCCGGTTGGATTCGAATTAGCCGCTGAGGGAGTCTACGTTTCACAAGGCAATGATTTGATTTTATTGATCGATGATGACGGAGATGACAAAGCAGACCGAAAGGAAATCTTATTGAGTGGATTTGACGATCACGATACGCACCATGCGATTTCGGCTTTCAGCACTGACGAATCTGGTGCAATCTACATGGCTGAAGGCGTGTTTTTACATTCCAACGTGGAGACTTCCTACGGCCCAGTTCGTGCAACCAATGGTGGCTTTTACCGCTACCAACCTCAGCGCCATCAGCTTGAGCGAGTGAACCAAGTGAATATCCCAAACCCTTGGGGAATTGCTTTTGATACTTGGGGACAAAACTTCTACGCTGAAACTTCCGGTCCAAATGTGAACTGGATGCTTCCGGGATCTACTTTGCCTCGATATGGTAATGCGAATTACAAAGGTCCAAACTTGATCGAAAAAGCGCAGATGGTCCGTCCTACAAGTGGATTGGAATTCATTCACAGCCGTCACTTCCCCGATGAAGTACAAGGCGATATGATCATCAATAACACCATTGGCTTCCTCGGCACCAAACAACATCAGATGGTGGAAGACGAAGTTGGTTTTCACACTAAATTCCGCCAAGACCTTGTCTATTCTACAGATCGGAATTTCCGTCCTGTTGACATGGAATTTGCGCCGGATGGTTCACTCTACATTGTCGATTGGCATAATATCTTGATCGGTCACATGCAGCACAATGCCCGTGATCCACTCAGAGATCATGTACATGGTCGGATCTATCGGGTTACTTATCCAAGCAAACCTTTGATTACGCCAGCTAAAATAGATGGTGCAAGTATCCCGGAATTGCTGGAAAATCTAAAATTACCCGAATACAGAACTCGCTATCGCACCCGTCGCGAATTGCGTGGAAGAGAAAAAAGCGAGGTAGCAAATGCTGTAAAAAGTTGGGTTGCAAACTTGGATCAGACTGACGCAAATTATGAGCATCATCGACTGGAAGCACTTTGGGTTACTTGGGGAGCAAACCAAGTAGATCAAGAGCTTTTGCGTCAGCTGGCAAAATCATCCGATCATCGGGTGCGGGCTGCTGCTACTCGAGTAGTCCGCTACACGGGTCACCAAGTCAAAAATCAAGAAGAACTATTGATGGCTGCCGCCAAAGATCCGAATGGTCAAGTTAGAATGGAAGCAATCGTAGCAGCAAGCTGGCTTCCGCGAGAAAAAGGTCTGCCAATTCTGGAAGCAGCAGAGAAGCAACCACAGGATGATAGCTGGATCAAAGGCACGCTGGAAGCTGCTGTGGCACATCTCAACGGACTTTCGGTCACTCAGAAAAAAGAGGAAGATATCAAATCATCCTTGACTGGTTCGGATCGGGAGTTATTTATCCTTGGGAAGGAAATCTATGCTCGAGAAGGCTACTGCTCCACCTGCCATCAATCCGATGGTGGCGGACTTTCAGCTTCACAATTTCCTCCACTTCGAGGTACGCCGTGGGTGACAGGCAGTCCCGAGCGAATGATCAAGATCGTATTAAAAGGGATTATGGGAGAAATGGAAGTTGCTGGCAAAGTCTATCCTGGCCAAGTACCGATGACTCCTTATGAAGGCATGTTGGACGATACAGAAGTAGCAGCCGTCTTGACTTATGTGCGAAATTCCTTTGGAAATAATGCATCGCCGGTATCACCTGATTTGGTGAAAAAAATCCGAGAAGAGATCAAGGATAAGCAAGACTTCTGGAATGCTTCAGAATTATTGAAGATTCATCCGATGGAGAAGTGAGAGAGATTGGAAGATTGGAAGATTGAAAAATTGGAAGATTAGGGAGATTGAGAGAATGGGAGAATGAGAGATTACGAGAATAAGAGTTTTAGATATGACTCCCCCTTACCCTTTTTGGTAAGGGGGAGTCATATCCAATGAACCTCAAAAGCTAATTTATAAAGCCATCGTCACTTACAATTTGGAAACCAAACATCATTTTAGCAGAATCTAATTCCCCCTTATCAAGGGGGTTAGGGGGATTAAATACCACACATAATTTTCAAAAAATGTACTTCATTCCCTATAATCGATCCTTAAAAGAGTTTTCTCGGGAGTTGCGGAATCATAGTACTCTTTCAGAAATACTACTTTGGGAGAAACTAAGAGCAAGTCAATTCAGGAGTTATGGATTTAATAGACAAAAGCCCTTAAATCATTACATCGTTGATTTTTATTGTAAAAAACTAAATCTAGTAATTGAAATAGATGGTGCATCTCATGATGATGAGTTTGCGGCGGTAAATGACCAAGATCGACAATCAATTCTCCAAGGTTTGGGGCTGTTATTTTTAAGATTTTCAGATTTGGAAGTGAAAAAAAATATGCCTTCAGTTTTGGGTGAGTTAAATAACTTCATTGATGATTTTGAGGAGAGGAATGGATTGGATAAAACATTTTTTGTATAGGTTAAAAATCCCCCTTGCCCCCTTTGAAAAAAGGGGGAATTCCGTCATTTGAACCCCAAAAGCTGATTTATAAAGTCATCCTCACCTTCAATTTGGAAGCCAAACATTATTTTAGCAGAATCCAATTCCCCCTTATCAAGGGGGCTAGGGGGATTCATTACCACAAGTAAATCAAACATCATTTTAGCAGAATCTAATCCTCTCCACCTAGGATGGCTAGTGGGATATCACCACAGGATTCCTTTATTCAACAATTCCCCTAACTTGATTTCATGAAATACCTCTTAACTACCCTCCTTTTCATCCCTCTTTTTTCTGCAAAAGCACAAACTATCGCCTTCGAGAAACAACTCATTGCCTTTGAAAGCTATGAGTCGGTCGGAATCATAGACGTAGATAATGATGGAAATCTAGATCTGGTTTCAGGAAGTTTTTGGTACAAAGGACCAGAATTCATCGACAGAAGTATGATCGGGCAAGTCAAACGCTTCGGGGAATATTACGAGGATTTTGGGACCATTGCCATGGATGTCAATGACGATGGGCGAATGGATTTTATCACCGGAGGATGGTTTGAAGGCAAACTCATCTGGAAAGAGAATCCTGGCAGTTCCAAGGAATGGCCTATACACTTAATCGCAGAAACTGGCAATATCGAAACGATGCAAGCTTGGGATATCGGCGGAGATGGCAAATTGGAGATTGTGCCAAACACCCCTCGAAAACCATTGGCTTATTATCAAAAAACCAAATCTGGAGAATTTAAGAAGATGCCAGTTTGGGAGACGCAAGGTCATGGTTTGGGTTTCGGTGATGTAAATGGAGATGGCCGAGGCGATTTGATTATTGCTGATGGCTGGCTAGAAGCGCCGGAAAATCTAGAAACTGGGAAATGGATTCATCATCCAGTTTTTCAATTGGGAGATGCAAGTATTCCGATTATCGTGACCGACGTAAATGAGGATGGATTAGCAGATCTAATTGTGGGTCAAGGTCATGATTACGGCCTTTCTTGGCTGGAGCAAAAGAAGAACGGGACTGAAATCACCTTTATCACTCATAAAATCGATCCTTTCAATTCCCAATACCATACGATGGAATGGTTAGATCTGGACGGCGATGGAAAGATGGAACTCCTTACCGGAAAGAGGTACCGCGCCCATAACGGCAAGGATCCCGGAGGAAAAGAGGATGCAGGATTGTATTATTTCCAATGGAATGGCAGCTCTTT
>JBBQDY010000081.1:0-10642 GCA_038320155.1 Cytophagales bacterium | reverse complement strand
ATTGGTGACATAGGCTCGGTTGAAGCGCATTCCGTTTTTGGCAATTCGGTCGATATTCGGAGTAGGAGCGAGGTCCTTTAATCGGCTATCGTAGGCTGAAATTGCCTGAAACGCATGATCATCTACGAATACAAAAAGAATGTTTGGATTCTTGGGAGCTTCGACTTCCTTTTTTCCGCAGGAGAAAAAGACGAAGCAAATGATTAAGATTCCGGAAAGGTTGAGGATTTTACGCATTGGTCTAAAGTTGGGGTTGGTACAATATAGCTTAAAGCTGAAAAAATATTGGGCATTTGAAATCAAAAAGACTGCAACGGAAGATTGAGGATGTATGTAGTAAGTCCAGCTTCTGGAGAAGCAGGGCAACGGAAGCAGGACAATGGAAATTCAAAAGACCTGCCTTTCAACTTTTAGGTTTTCAAAAGAAAATTAAACTACAAAGGTCACCAAGGTTTCGCCAAGGAATGCCGAGGATATGTCATGGATCCAGCTAGGTTAATTTCCAGAAAGGTCAGTTGGGCTTGACCAATTTTTCTTAGCCTTTTCCTTGCGGTCCTCCGTGAAAACTCTTCGTCCTCCCTGATTCAAAACAAAAAAAAGGAAGCCTTTCGGCCTCCTTTCCCAATCTGTGTTAAGTTTAATCAGGCACTATTTTTTATCGTTTCCGTAGAAGCGATCATGAAATTGGTAGCGAGGACCATCCGTCGCTTGAAACATTTTGCTTTCTGTATTGATCTCCATCACGGAAGGATCCGTGTCAGTTGCTTTCATTGGCTTCCATTCAGGAACATTCTCACCATTGGGATTCCCAGTTTTGATGAAGTTGGCAAAGAAGCCCATCATTGTTTTGGATACTTTATAATCATCCGCTGTCCATGCAAAAACATCCACAAGTGGAAGATTGCCCATTGCATATTCAATCTCACAGGCATGAGGTGCACCGATTGGTTCTGGCATCTTAGGGCCACCTTCCATTGTTCCTCCAGCAAGTCCCGTTGTGAGATTAGAGTCTTTGAGCGGTGGTCGGAGTTTACTGTATAAGTAGCGATACACTGGCTGATCGGAATTTTTTGCATGGAGATCAAGCCATTTCCAGGTGCTATAAGCGATGAATCGATCTGCTGTCAAATCTGTGGCTGATCGCTCCACTTCCTTGGGAGTGGAATGTGGGTGAAGTTCCAAAACCTCAGCCGAATGTTCGGGATAAGTTTGCGCTACTTTGGCCATAAAAGCCTCAGGAGTGTACGGTTGTCCTTGCATGAAAATCATTCCCGGCAACTCAGCAGAATTCCATCCAGCAAGGAGTGGAACCATAGCTTGCTCTTTTGCTTCAAAGATTTCTGGAAGGCTCTTTGTTAGGAAATAGCCATCAATTGTGACTGGGAAGCCGAACGCTTTGGATTCTAAAAAGATTTCATAGACTTCGGCAGTACTTAGTTTTCGCATTTCAGCGATGGAATTGTAACCTGCTTTGGTGATAAATGCTGAACCTATTTTTTCAGCATCTTCTAGTTTACTGGGTTTCATGGTAGGATTGATTCCAGCTCCGGATTCTCCAATCGCTCCGGAGATTAGGCTTTTGGACAGGGGAGAGACCATTTGAAAACTTACTGAGGCCGAACCCGCAGATTCTCCTGCAATAGTTACTTTGTTAGGATCTCCGCCGAATGCTGCAATATTTTCTTTTACCCATTTGAGTGAAGCGGATTGGTCCAGCAAGCCATAGTTTCCGGATCCTTTGTGAGCTGTCTCTGCGCTTAGGTCAGGGTGGGCTAGAAAACCAAAAACATTCAATCTGTAGTTTACTGTGACTACTACTATTCCTTGCTGCGCCATTGCTTCACCATTGTATCTAGGCTCTGAGCCATCACCGGCTGAGAATCCACCGCCATAGAAATAAACCAGCACAGGTAAATTTTTATCATTTCGAGATGCTGGAGTCCAGACATTGAGATATAAACAGTCCTCGCTCATACCGTCTGACTTGAAATCCATATCCCCAAAAATCGGAGCTTGAACCGCCCTTGGACCAAATTTCTTAGTCTCTTTCACCCCTTTCCAATTGTCGAGTTCTTGGGGTGCTTTCCATCTCAATTCTCCCACGGGTGGTTTTGCAAAAGGGATTCCGAGGTATTTTTTAATATTTGTTTTGGTATCAAAAAGACCTGCAATCGTACCGTTCTTTAATTCAGTTTTCACTTCAATACTATTCAATTGCTGAGCCTGCAAAAAGAATGGAATAAAGACCAAAGCGCTCAAAAATGAGATTAAGCAGGATTTCAGCTGGAGTTTCATCTATTTGAAATATTGTTTCTTTGTGAAACAATAGTAACTTATTCTCCTAGAATATCCTAGGTAATCACCCACATTTTTATAGCTTCGTCCATGACTTTTGAATTAGATGACTACATCCCTAATCTTTCTTATGATTCGGTGATTTTTGGTTTTTCGGGAGAAAAGCTGAAAATTCTGATTTTGGAGTACCATAATACGGAGACTTTTGCGCTGCCAGGCGGATTTGTGAGGATGGATGAGTCATTGGATAATGCTGTGAAAAGAGGGCTTTCGGAGCGAACGGGAATTGATAAAATCTACTTGGAGCAGTTTCATACATTTGGCTCCTTGGAACGATCCAATCCGGCTGTCATGCGAAAGATATTTGAGGGCCAAGGGATTTTTTTGAATGATCACTGGATGTTTGGTCGTTTTATTTCAGTTGGCTATTACGCACTGATCAACTATGAGACAGTGACTCCAAAACCAGACGCGCTATCCGATTCGATCGATTGGTATGATTATGATTCGCTTCCCGAATTGATGCAGGATCATAATTTGATCGTAGCTAAAGCCTTAGAGCATCTTCGAACCCATCTTGATCAAAAGTTGCTAAGCTTCAATTTACTTCCAGAGCTTTTCACTATGAAAGACCTCCAGCAGGTCTATGAAGCCATTTTGGGAGAAACTCAAAACCGAGCAAATTTCCAGCGAAAGATGCTCGGTTTAGGTATTTTGGAGCGACACGAAAAGCTATATTCCGGCGGTTCTCACAAGGCTCCTTTTTTATATAGTTTTAGAAAGCGTCCTTTTTAAAAATCCTTTTTATGGCTTGCTGACTAATACTTGTCAGCTATTACCCCACTGAATTCCTCTTCATCTTCGAAAAACAGGTTTTTGGCCAAATCAAACAGATGCGCCTGACTTTCATAGAAATGGGTCATGTAGCCCGCAGTATTCACAAAGCAAATCATATCCCCAACCGCGGGAAGCCATGGCAAGGAGATTTTTCGCTTGAGAATCATTTCCTGCTCTAAACAATAGGCTCCCACCAAATACCCTTCGAAAGGAATAGCTTCCTGCGGGTTCTCCTGAGCTATGAAAAATGGATCCAAAAGGAAATCCTCACTTGACGATTTCAGTTGCGTACGGTTCATTGCCAGTCCAATAAAGTTATCTTTTTGACTGTTGGTCTTTCGAAACATCACCTCCGCGACGGTGATTCCTGTTTGGTCTAAGAGTGAGCGACCAGGCTCGATGCGAAGCTGTATTTTTCGGGAGTTCAAGGCCTCAAAAATCTTGGTGTTGCCGTCAAACTTACTTTCCATGATTTGCCTTAGGAAAATCTCCTTCGGATGATCATTGTAGTAAGGATAAACTTTTGGTGAGCCCAGGATTTCTCCGTTGTGATAAAACATCCCTAATGGATCATTTCTGAACGTTATGGGCTTTGATTTACCTAAAATAGCCATTTTAAGTTCTTGGTGAAATTCATTCCATTCCTCTTCCGACTCAAGATAGTTTACTAAAAATCCTCCTCCGATGTCAATAAACTTGGTTTGAATTCCGGAATCGGAAAGTTCATCGACGAGGTGAATCGTCTGTACCAATGAAATGGCACGTTGTTGAATGCTATAGCCGTTGATGTGGAAATGTAGCCCCTGGAAATCGAGTTGGCTGAATTCTCCTTCGGGCTTAAATTGCTGAATAAGAAGCGTTCTAACCTCTTCAAGACCAATTCCGAATCGGGTGGGGAGCGCATCTTCGAATAGGAATCCGCTAACTCTCAGCGCAACTTTGGATCGCGTAGATAAATTCTGACAAATTGATTGGAGCAATTGAAGTTCATCGTAATTGTCCAGCACGATTACAACCTCATTCTTGACGGCCAATTCCAGTAATTTTTTACTTTTTATTGCCGCAGTTAAAACGATTTTTTCTCTGGAAATACCCACGTCAATACAATCCGAAAGCTCTTGAAACGAAGCGGTATCCACCCCTATATTTGCCTTTTTTGCTTCAGAAACAAATGTTTTGCACTTGTTGGCTTTACGGGCAAAATAGATTTCCAAATCAAGGTTCAGGCTTTCGCCTACTGTTTGGTAGGAAAGAATGTTTTCGTGAAACTCACCCTTATTATGAATATTTATAGGAGATCCATATTCATCAATCAATGTTCTAAGCAACTCTTTTTGATGTAAGATCCTATTAATCCAAGGTTTGATATTGGGTGTGAGTTTTGGTAATATTTGGTTTTGTATTAGCGTAGTCATAGTCGTTGTCAGGATTCTTTGATTCCATTTTTTTCATCACCTCAGTAGACCAATGCAAGCCAAAGTCATTTCTGTTTCGGGACAGTGAATCATTGTCTAAAGTCATTCCTTCAGTAGGCGTACCATAAAGTGTGATCTGGGGAATTACTTCTCCAACTCTATTGATTAGTTGACCTTGACGATTGATCTCGGGACAATTCGATTGCCTTTCCGGATTTTTACAGTTTGCTAAACCTCTTTTAAAAAGATCCTCATACAAGCTGCTATTTCGATGTGGAAATTGGTTCTTTGGAATTCTGGCCTGAATCAAATAATCAGATATCGTATCGAAGCCGTTTTCCGAGGAGGAGATTCTAAACTTATAATTATCAACGGTTTCAATTTCCGGAGATCTCCCAAGGTGATATTTGAGATAGCCTTTTTTGATCAGGGCATGAATTTTTCGCATCGAAATCTCCGGTGGACCAAAGCTGATTTGATTGAATTTTCCCAAGTAATAATTCTCGAATCGTTCCTTGGATTCTGGGGTAAATCCATCAAAATTATAGTAAGAAGTGATCTTGGGTAATAATCTCCGCCATACTGATGAGACTTGTTGGATCAGGCTTTTACTCGGATCTTCTTCAAGTTCATTTAAGTAAAAATCAGTAAGTTTTCCCATTTCTGCCTGATAGAAATCTCCACAGGAAAAGCAGTCCTCTGGCAAGGGATTTATAAATTTCTGGAAATTGAATGAGCTAGATAATTCTCCTGATTGAGCACCTTTTTTGATCAAGGTCGAGTGCCAAATGGCTTCCATTTCAGCTTTGATCAAGGGTAAAATATCTCGCTCAAAATCAATTTGTCCATGAAGCCGCTCCAGTCGTTCTTCAGCTTTTGGATTGAAAAACTTTAATTCTGCCGGAACCTCGGTACTTTTTCCACTTCTTGGAATCATCGGAATTCCGGATCTGGAAAATGCAAAAACATCTTTAGGCTCCAACCCGCTTGCCCGATAGGTAATTTGCCCGTTTTGTTCGATGAATTCTCCCCCTTTTCCCTCTGTCAAAGCCAAGACGACATCAACAAATGTCAAGCCTAGACCATTGATGGCAACTCGGTCATCATTTGTAATCGATTCAAGCCAAGATTTAGTTGGATAGACTTCATTTATAAAATATGGATTGCACTCCAGACCTTTCGGAGAAGGATTGGGAAATGAATGTCCGGTGGTAAGGATGACACTTGAATACTTGATCTCGGGATGAAAAGCAATGTGGTCCAGTTCTAGACATACCTCATCACTAGAATCAACTTGGCATCCAGTTACCTCCCCTTGAAAGGCTATGACGCTGATGTTTTCGGGTAGTTTTTGCAGGACAATTTTCAATGCGTCTTGGAGGTAAACGCCGACTAAAGCTCTGGAGGCAAAATCTCCAGCTTTTGGGAGGTTTTCAGAGTTGGAATATTTTGCTATCCAGTCCAGAAAAGTCAACTTATCAGAATCAGCTAATTCTTGTTCAGTCCAAGCATTGATATGCTCGATTGAATAATTAATCAGAAGATATTCTGGTTGATCTGGACTGTAATTAGGCCCGGCCGCAAAAAATCGGTGCGAATTAAAAAGATGGAGTTGAGCCGGTTTAATCGATGTGGAATCTTCTAATGCTTTTTGAAGAGATGCTAAGGCGTAAAAACCTTTAGGACCAAAGCCCACTATTCCAAAATTCAGAGAATTTGAAGGAAGTTCATAGTAGTCTGAACAGGTGAAGATTGGAATAGTAAAAGAGCTAGGTGCATTGATGTTAGTAATTTTCCAAACGTTCATAGTTTATGGGTTTAAAGTGATTAGTTCCTGAAAATTTATGTTCTCTTGCACCCATTCCTCGGAAAAAATGGTGTCAAGGTAGCGTTCTCCTCGATCTGCGATAAAGAAAGCTACAGATGAGTTTGAGGGTAAAAGAGGTAATGATCTTTCGATGGCAGATACTACCGCTCCAGTCGAACCTCCAGCGAGAATAGCTTCCCGATCCATAAGTAGTTTACAGCCCGCAATACTCTGGATATCTTCGATGTGGATTGGCTCTTCTAAAATTGAGCGATCCAAAAAATCTGATTTTCGGCTAGCGCCCATCCCCGGAATCTTTCGAATGCCTGCCTGATCACTAAAAATCTTGCTTCCTAGTGCATCTACCGGTATTACTTTGGTGGTCAGATTTTGCCTTTTAATTTCATGTGCACATCCCATCATGGTTCCACAGGTGCTAGTGGACATGAATAAGTAATCGAGCGTCTGAGGAATCTGCTGAACCAATTCTGTAATAGTTTGCTGATGTGCGAGCAAAGTGTCTGTGTTAGAATACTGATTGGTCCAAAAGGTGTTTGCAAACTTTGCTTGTAATTCGTTGATATGCGCCAATCTTGCTCCCAGATAAGTCCCTGATTCATCAGCCTGATTGACCTTATGAATTTCAGCACCATAGATTTCAAGCAGCTTTTCAGTTGCTGGATTGATCAGAGGATCTACTACCAAAATCAATCTCAGTCCAAAATATTTGCAGATTTGAGCCAAGCCCACGCCCATATTTCCTGAAGTAGATTCGATGATGATTGTTTCAGCATCTATTTCTCCAGACTTGAAAGCTTCCTGGAGGATCATCAGTGACGTTCTGTCCTTCACGCTGCCACTGGGGTTGAGGTACTCAAGTTTTGCAAAAATAGGATTGTCAAATTCAGGGAAAAGACGTTCTAATCTAATAGTTGGCGTGTCACCTATAGCTGATAATATTCCTGTTGGGTTCATTTCTTGGGTGCTGAGTTTGGGGATTTGAAATACAAAAGTGTTCGTCGGGTACTTGTCAGCGAGAGAATGAAAACAAACTGTTTTCCAGTTTCTAAAATGAGAGAAAAAAAGGATGATTGGGCTGTTCAAAAAAGACTGAAAAAAAATTGAAAATGGTTTTGTAAATGACGGCTGAACTTCCCTATTCTTAAGGAAAGGCCATTTTTGGGCCTCGCAATCGATTGAAAAAAAAGTGGTTAATTTTCTGATAAATATTTTTAGCGCATTATTGAGTTATAATTCTGACAAAATTGGGAAGTGAAATCTGAGAATTAATTACCCCGTTTGCTGGTCAAATATTCCTTTTTGGGAATCACTAAAAAGGTGATAAATGTAAAAATCAATGCTCCAATTCTAAAAATCAAACGACTGTAGGCAGGAATGAACCAAAGTGAATGCAACGGGGCATTGCCCATCTCTTTCTATCAAATATGTCTCTACGGAATAATTGAGCGTTTCCTGTAATATGCGATCCAACTGGCCGCCACCGAATATGCCTGCTGTATTCAAAAATGCAAAGAATAGACTTTTGTAAAATTACCGGTAATGATATTTTTAATTCCTGTAATATAAGTTCTGCTGTTAAATTAAATCTGGGATTGCTTTTAATAGCGGGCTGCCTGTTGTATCTTAATAGCATTGATAATCAGTACTATAAAATAAATACGTTATGGCAAATCCAGGCTTTTATCATTATGTACAGGGTGTTTTACCCCACTTTTTAAAAAGTAAGTTGCCTCCGGCGGAGAATATCAGCCGCTTTGCAGCAAAGATAAAAGCAGGAGGAGACCAAAACTGGAAATTGCTCATGCAAAATGACGGGAGCCAACGCGGTTTGGACGGGGCCCAATGGCTTGCTTCCCACCTTAAAAAAGAATTGTACCGGGTTGACCTGAGTCTTGTCGTTAGCAAGTACATTGGTGAAACAGAAAAGAACCTCTCCGTAATTTTTAATAAGGCCGAACAAAAGAACTCGATATTATTATTTGATGAGGCGGATGCTTTATTTGGCAAACGTACCGAAGTAAAAGATGCGTATGATCGGTACGCAAATCAGGAAGTCAGTTACCTGCTCCAAAGGATCGAATCTTACGACGGTCCCGTGATAATTTTTTGCAATACAATCGACTGCAAGGAAAATACTGCATTGGCAAATTTTCACATTGTGGATTAAACCCGAAATCTGAATTAGAATTTCTATTCCGTGCTAAAACTGTTTTAAAATCAATCGTTTCACAGCATTTAAATCATTCACCAGACCGGTGGTATTCCTCATTTATTAAATGCTTGATTTTCGTGCATTTTTAGCTCTCACTACGGACGCTAATGCAAAATTCGGATTAAGCAAGCTGGAAGCTTGGTTTGGTAAAGGCCTGCGTGGATGGGGAGAATTAATCCCAAAACCCATGCGTTCCTCAGTTGAGTGGTTGCGTCAAAATTGAAATGACCGCATAGATTCCCTCTTTGTAATTTCCCAATCTTAAGTTTTCATTCGGACTATGCTGATTATTATCCGAATTGACCGTTGGGATCGTCACCGCAGGAATTCCCAAAGCATCCACAAATGGAGAGATGGGAATCGATCCGCCTGAAATACGGATTTGAACTGGATCTTTTCCATAGGCCCTGTTCATTGCTTTGCGCAGCCAAGCCCCAGCATCTGAATCCATAGAAGTTCGGAAAGCCTGATAGGAAATTGATTTAGTCATTTTTACGATTTTGGGATATTTAGCACGTTCCTCATCGCTCGGATCATGATCTAGTACAGTGAATCCTTGCCCTTGAATATGCTTTTCGATCAAATCAAATAAGCGATTCGGATCAGACTCAGGCACCAAACGAATATCCAATTCAGCCAAAGCCACATCAGGCACGATCGTTCTCGCTTCCGGTCCTACCCAAGCCGATCGCATTCCTCGAATATTGAGAGACGGATATTGAATACTTTCCTGATAAGTTTTACCAACTTGATCCGTACGGCCCAAGCCCAAACGTTTATTGATTGCTGCCTCATTATCAGGAACAGCGGCTAAAATTGCCTTCTCTGATTCGGAAAAAGCGATGCCATCATAGTATCCAGGTATTGTCACCCGGCCTTCTCCATCTTTCATAGACGCTAAAAGTTGTGCCAAAAGAAACCCTGGATTCGGCGCATAGTTGCCGTAATGGCCACTGTGCTGCGGAAGCTTCGGTCCGTAAGTCGTGAGGGTCATTTCGGCGATTCCCCGAGCTCCATAGCTGAGAGTCGGCTCATTGCTGGTATGTCGCGGGCCATCCATAATCAGCATCAGATCAGCTGCAAGTTTGGCTTTGTAGTCAATTACCGCCTTTGGCAAAAGCGGTGAACCTTGCTCTTCTTCAAAATCAAGGATGATTTTTACATTATAATTCGGCGCTAATCCATTTTCAGCAAGAGCATCCCAACCTGTTAAAAACATCGCGATCGGTCCTTTGTCATCTGAACTGGATCGAGCATAGATTCTCCAGTCTGGATTGTATTCTGTTTTCAACTTTTCCATGGGAATGATCTCCCAATCTCCTTTCGCATTTTGCATTTTAAGAACTGGGATATAGGGATCCGGTTGGAACCATTTGCTGCGATCAACCGCCTGCCCATCCACATGAAAATAGAAAAGTGCAGTTTTAGTAGCCCCAGGCTGCTTTTTTTCCACGAGGAGGAGTGGAATACCAGCTGTTTTTAATCGCTCTGTAGAAAAGCCACGCTGATCAAATTGACTTTCACACCAGTCGATATTGACTTCAATCTGTTCCGGATAAAAGGCGTCATTTGGCATACTCACAATATCCGTCAAGAGTGAAAGCCCATGCTGCCAGCTTTTTTCGGTGAGTTCTTCGATTTTCGCCTGATTAGGTTGCTGAGCAAAAGCATCGAAACAAAGTACTGCAAGGAGGAGAAAAGTTAATTTCTTCATTTTTGAATTTGGATGAAAATGGGTTTGAATTTTAAGCAAGCGATAAGATAACAAGAATTCAAAGAGTCGAAAAATTTTCATATTATCCTGTCTTCTGCAGGAGCAGGATTGAAAGCATTAATCCTGTTTTCTCGGTTATTCTACTTCTCCGGAGGTAAAATGAATTCAAATTTCAGCTACGAAGGTTTATCAAACTTTTCCTGCTTTCAATAAATCAAACTCCACTTTACCATGTCCATCTGGAGTAGTGTAAAAAGGTCTTTTTTCGATCTCATAGTTTTTATCAGCTGGTATTCCCAGAGCATGGTAAACGGTCTGATGAATGCTGGCGATTTTGATCG
>JBBQDY010000080.1:0-10718 GCA_038320155.1 Cytophagales bacterium | reverse complement strand
TGCTTAAGTACTCCTTTTTCATTGGAAAACGCCAAGAATCCATAATGTCCGTGAGCTTTTCCCATTCCACTGTTATTCACTCCTCCGAAAGGAATCTCCAAATCCAAGAAATGAATCACACAATCGTTGATCGCTACGTTTCCTGAACTTGTCTCTTTTAAAACTTGGGTTGTACGCAGCGTGTTTGACCCGAAATAATATAGTGCAAGTGGTTTAGGTTTTTCATTAACAAAATTAATGGCTTCGTCCAGCGTGGAAAAAGTCTTTATTGGAAGAATCGGACCAAAGATCTCTTCTTCCATCAAGGTCATATCGTCATTCACATGGCTGATGATTGTTGGCTCAATGTATCGTGATGCTAAATCGTATTTTCCTCCAAATTCAATTGCGGCACCTTTTTGAATCCCATCATTTAGACTTGAAACCAATCTATCAAAATGGCGATCATTGATTATTCGTGCTAGGTCAGGAGACTTTTCTATGCCTTCAAATTTTGGGTCGTACATTTTTTTAATAGCAACAGTCAGCTCCATCAACAATTCATCCTTAATCCGCTCATCGACCAAAAGATAATCTGGAGCTACGCAGGTTTGTCCACAGTTGAGGAATTTCCCAAAAATCAACTTTTCCGCCGAATCCTTCAAATCCGCATCTTGATCAATTATAGCGGGAGATTTTCCTCCCAGCTCCAAAGTCACAGAAGTCAGGTTTTCCGCCGCAGCCTTCATGACAATTTTTCCAACCGCTGGACTTCCAGTAAAGAAGATATGGTCAAATGGGAGTTTCAATAATTCTTGAGCAACATCTGATTCACCTTGAAATACTGCTATCTCTGATGGGTCAAATAGCTCCTCAATCATACGCTGTATTAAACTTGAGGTATTGGGAGTCAGTTCGGAGGGTTTTAATACCACAGTGCAACCCGCCGCAAGTGCTGAGACCAGCGGGCCAATTGCCAGAGTGAATGGGTAATTCCAAGGTGAAATGATCAAAGCACATCCTTTTGGCTCATAATGTATAGAACCGCTGGTCCCTAGCATGGGAAGCGGGGTGGAGACAGACTTGGGTTTCATCCATGATTTGAGATTCTTAATCGCATGGTTGATTTCAGAAGTAACCGTAAAAATTTCCGACAAGTCAGTCTCAGCTGGGGGTTTTTGAAAATCAGCCAGCAATGCCTGTTGAATATCTTTCTGATGATCTTTAATCCAAGTTTGAATGCTTTTCAAGCGGGTGATTCGATCAGCTGCAGTAGAAATCCGCCAACTATTAGCAGTCTTTTTTTGTGAAATCAGGGTCTTTAGGAAAACTTCTGGCTGGGCTGAATTATCGGAAAGGTTTATCATTTGTTGATTGGCTAACGGGTTTAAGTATGTAGTTCGAATTCAATGAAAAGTATTCTTAAGATACAATTATGGGAATTGAGATCAGCTTTTAACGACATTTTTTGATAATCGTCAAGTGAGGAAATTCCTAGTTCGATTAAGTCGCTTTGGATAAGGATGGGAATGTAATCCTAGCCACACGGAAAGTTCAAATCCGGGGTTATAATCCAGCACTGGCATCACCCGTCAATTTGAAAATATAGCCAATCTCAGCAATTGGTTGTTTTCTACGCTTTTGGTTATTTAGAATCCAACCAATCCAGCATCTAATCTATGGTCTTCAAATAAATGATAATACTCGGGCAGATGGGAAATTTGCTTTATTTAATCAAATGTCTTCGAACTGTCGGCTATCAAAGAATTCAGTTCTGCTAATTCTTTTTCGGTCAAATCCCTCCATTTCCCAACAGGAATGTCCAAATGAATATTCATAATCCGAATTCGTTTGAGCTGAACTACTTTGAACCCCAAATAATCACACATTCTTCGGATTTGGCGATTTAAGCCTTGAGTGAGGATGATCCGAAACTTAAATTTGCTGATTCGCTCTACTCGACAAGGATCCGTAACCGTTTCTAAAATCGGGATTCCAGCTCCCATTTGCCTCACAAACTCATCATTTACCGGGCGGTCGACAGTGACGATGTATTCCTTTTCGTGGTTGTTTTTAGCCCTAAGAATCTTATTGACGATGTCACCTTCGCTGGTGAGGAAAATCAATCCTTCGCTGTCTTTATCCAATCTTCCGATCGGGAAAATCCTCTGCGCATGCCCGATGTAATCAATGATATTGTTCTTTTCACCCTTGGTATCTGTGGTTGAAACGATCCCTACAGGTTTGTGAAAAGCGATATACGTATGATTTTGAATTGGTTTCCCTACCTTTTTCCCATCCACGGCAACCTGATCTGTTGGACTTACTTTGGTGCCTAGCTCCGGAATTTTACCATTCAACGTAATTCGCCCCTGTTCCAAAAGCTTATCCGCTTCTCTCCTCGAGCAATAGCCCACCTCACTTAAATATTTATTGATTCGGATGTATCCTTCTTGGTCCACTTTTTATCTATTGAAGTAGCAATTTAGGATTTAGAGCGAATTCTCTTTTTCAAAAGGAAAAGAAAAAGCTCCGATGTAAACACCGGAGCTTTGAAATATTAATTGTTAAACCCCTCGATTGGGGGAGCACCATTTGCTTTTAAGCGCTCAGCCAAATTCGGAATAGAGGTGTCTGTGATTGCTTTCAATGCCGCTGCAATAGGTGCATGTTCTGTTTTGCCCGCCGCCAAAGCTGATTTCTGCATTCCGGTGGGTCCGTAAGTTCCATCAGCCCCAGAACTTGCTGCTCCTAATCGATCAAATAAAGTTGGTGGCATGGCATCGAAGATTTCCCGCTGAGCTAGATTTCCATTTATTTTAGAATCCAAAGCCAATAATTTCATTTCAGTGTCATACAGATCTTTCATCAACGCGGCATCTGATTTAGCGGATCTGGATAACGCGACTTGCATCGCTCTAACTTTTTTGGTGGCCTCTTCCAATTCGCTATTCGTAGTCATCACTCCATTCATGAATGATTGGAATTCCTCACGGAAAGCTTTGATCTCAGCAGTAGATTTACCGGGTAAGGCTCCTTCCCGAAGTGGTTTTACTTCAAATGAAACCGACTCCCCAAGTTTGCTGATTTCTCCATTCTTCTGAAGTTCAAGCGAAGCTGTATAAGTTCCTGGCAATGCTGTCATCGATCCTCTTCCATTTTGATTGGCAGCATCGGGATTAATAATTCCTTGACTTGCCATGGAAAGATCCCAGTTTGTTCGATGAAATCCAGCAGTAGTATTCGCCTTTACTTTTTGGACTGTTTGTCCCTCAGAATCCAAAATGATCAAATGAATTTCGGGGCTTTTATCACGCATTTCTTTTTCTAATGCTTCAAATCCTGGAAATGGAACGGCTTGATCTTTCATTTCCTTCTCTTTTTTCTGGCGTTCGGACTTTACGGTTTCTATTCCTTCTTTCAAGAAATAGGTGAAAGTGACTCCGAAATCAGGATTTTTTGCGGTCCAATAGCTATCTCCCATGTATTCTTGGGTGTCTTTAGGAACATACTTATACCCATCCCGAGGATCAAAAAGCTTTGCTTGCTGATTCAGGGTCTCCGAATTTATTTCCCGAAGGGCACTCATATCATCCAAAATGAAAAATCCTCTTCCAAAAGATGCTCCGACTAAATCATTTTCTCTTCGCTGAATAGTCACATCACGGAAGGAGATCGTAGGAACTCCCCCGTCTAATTTGAGCCATTCTTTTCCAGCGTTTGGGGTAAAATAAATTCCAAACTCCGTGGCTAAAAAAAGCAAGTCTTTCTTCACATGATCCTGGACGATACGCCAGGTCAAAAGCTTGTTGGGCAAATTTCCATTGATCAAAGACCAGGTTTTTCCTGCGTCAGTACTCTTTGCGACATAAGGCTTAAAGTCACCTTCCTTGTGATTGTCCAGCACCACATAAGCGGTGTTTTCATCAAAGAGATCGGCTCGGATATCATTGACAAAAGCATTTGCCGGGACACCAGCAATACTCCCGACTTCCACTTTCGTCCAATTTTTCCCAGAATCTTTGGTTGATTGAATCAAGCCATCATCCGTTCCGGCATAGAGAACTGACGCATTGATCGGCGACTCTCCCAGCGAAGTGATCGAGCTGAAATTCGACATCGCATAGACGTCCCAAGCGTTATCCCAACTCTGAGTTTTGCCCATGATTGGTTGCTCCAATCGCTCTTTTTGCTTGGTCAAATCTCCTGAAATGGCAGTCCACGAATCTCCGCGGTCAGTTGATTTCCATACTCGGTGCGAAGCAACGTAAATCGTACTCGGTACATGCTGACTCGGTAAAATCGGAGCATCCCAGTTGAATCGCTCCTCGCCTTCTCCAGCTGCTGGCTGAGGCTGAATGAAAACTGATTCGCCGGTAGTTCGATCAAGTCGACTCAAAAAGCCTTGCTGAGATTCGGCATAGCCGATTTCAGGATTACCGGGCTCAACTGCCGACTGATGACCATCGCCACCCAATACGCGAGACCAATGGCGATTTTGGATGCCGTCAGAATCGTCAGTTCGGGAAGGGCCTCCATGTGAACCATTGTCCTGTGTCCCGCCATAGACATTGTAGAATGGAACAGCATCATCTACCGCTACTTTATAATATTGAGTCAAGGGAAGGTTTTCGATGTAGCGCCAAGTCTTGGTACCATCGAGGGTTTCATAGATTCCTCCGTCAGTTCCCAACAGCAAAAAGTCAGGTTCGCCTTCGATGAAATTCAAAGAGTGACTATCGGAGTGCGTTGCATCGGTGTTCAATTGGGTGAAAGTTTTTCCATGGTCATGTGAGACCTGCATTCGAACGTCTACCAAATAGATGGTTCCAAAATCGTGTGGAGACGCATAGAGTTCCTGATAATAATGTGGGCCTGTGGCGCCGGATACCGCATCTGACATTTTCTCCCAAGAAGCGCCCTGATCTTTGGTCAGGAATACTCCTCCTGATCTCCTTATCAATTCGATTGCTGCATAGACGTAGTCTGGGTTTTGAGGGCTAATTGCCAGACCTATTTTCCCTGTTACTCCTTCAGGAAGCCCATTGGTCAATTCTGTCCACGTTTTTCCTCCATCAGTAGACTTATGGACTCCGCCTTTCTCTCCACCGCCAAAGTAAGCAGCTACAGTTCGGTGTCTTTGCCAAGTTGCTGCATAGACGATATCGGGATTCCGAGGATCTATGACAGCATCAGCCACTCCGGTCCATTCCTCATCTCCAAGGGTTTTTGTCCAGGTTTCTCCGCCGTCTTCTGATCTGAAAAAGCCCCGATCACCTCCTTTATTCCAAAGTGGACCTTGAGAAGCGACTAGTACCACGTTTGAGTTTTCCGGATGCACAATGATTTTGCCAATATGCTGGGAATCTTTCAATCCCATATTTTTCCAAGTGCTTCCGCCATCCTCGCTGAGATACACTCCATCTCCGAATGAAATATGCCTTCCGCCATTATTTTCGCCGGTGCCCACCCAGATTCGGTTGGGGTTATTAGGATCGATGGTCACAGATCCAATGGCAAAAACCGACTCCTTGTCGAAAAGCGGTTTCCAGGTGATTCCTGCATTGACTGTTTTCCAAACTCCACCCGATGCCACACCCACATACCAAATATTCCGGTTGGATGGATGAATCGCGATATCGGCAATACGCCCTGATGTGAAGGCTGGGCCGATATTTCTGAAAGCGAAAGCTGAAAAGCTTTGCTTTGCTAAAGCTGAGGTTTCAGGTTCTAGACCTCCTTTTTTTTGTGCTTGAAGGGGAATTACTCCTATAAAAAGAAGAAGTATGCCGGCGAATAATTTTGAGTACATAATTGTTGGGTTAGTTAACTAAAGTAGCATATTAAAAAAAAAGGAGCTGATTGCCAAGTTTTGGCGATCAGCTCCTTTTTCATTTTTGGGAGTAAGTTGAATTTTATTCTCCGGAAGGGTTTTTGGCGATTGGAGTTTTTGCCAACATTTTTTTAGGCTCTCCCGGAAGAGTGATTGAAGCCAATAAATCTAGGGACTCCGTTTTTTTCGAATTAAAAGCAACAAGGTTTGCGGCCAGAATAGGCTCGGATGGCGGGATTTTTTCTCTCAGCCAATCTTCTTGCTGGCCATTTTTCCAAAATCTGAAACAAAGGTGCGGACCGGTAGCAAGTCCAGTGCTTCCTACATAACCGATCACTTGTCCTTGCCTGATCCGCTGACCCGGCTTCATTCCCTTTGCGATTTTGGACATGTGGAGATATTGTGTGGTATAGGTGCCGTTATGTTTGATTTTTACATAATTGCCATTTGCCGAACTATACTTGGCATCTGTCACGACTCCATCTCCGACGGATCTTATTTCTGTTCCAGTGGCTGCTGCATAGTCGGTGCCTAAATGCGCTTTGTACCGCTTTTGCACCGGATGAAATCTCTTGAGATTATACCGAGAACTGATTCGGGTGTATTTGAGCGGATCTCTCAAGAATGCTTTCTTAAGCGAATTTCCATTTTGATCGAAGAAGTTCATTTCTCCATTTTGCTCAAAAGGAATCGCATGAAATTGTTCTCCTTTATGCTCGAAATACGCAAGCTTAATATCGGAAACCCCGACTACTACTCCATCAATAAGTTTTTCCTCATATACTACTTTGAATTTATCACCTTTCTGAAGAGCGCCGAAGTCCACTGACCATCCATACAAATCGGCAAATTGATCGATGATATCGTAAGTGATGCTTTGCTTGGTCATATCCGAAGAAAGGTTGCTTTCGATGATGCCACCGATTTCTTTGGTGTGATATACAGCGGGCTTTTCGGCCTTGTAGATATCGATTGAATCCAGATTGAAGACTACATATTCTGCTGGATTTGGCTCGTAGATAAAAAATTGAGCTTGTGTGGTATCAGAGGGAGTGATGACAGTGAATTTCTTATTAAAAGCAATTCCGCGTACATCAAAAATTGCTTTTGATTTCTTGGCCAGCTGGTCGATGATTTGATAAGGGACGTTGAAAGGGGCTAGAATGGAGCCTAGGGTTTGATTTTTTGCTACTGTGCCTTCGATGATGTTAAGTCCTGTGACGTCGATTCCATACAGGTAAGTTTTGGTTTCAACAGGGGGAAGTTCAAAGGTTGGAGTTTCAGAGGTGGCTGATTCTTGCCTGAATTGCAAATCAAAAAGCTGGAATGAATAAGCGGAACCTAATACGATTAAAATAGCTACAATTCCTATCCATTTATTTTTCATAAAGTATTGATAATAAGGGGTGATGGTAATACGAACTCAAAAAGGGGAAAAAGAAGGGCTATTCCAAGTTTTTGAAAGTAATATTTAAGATTCACCGTTTGACAACTATAATGCCAACGAATATTAAAATCAGTTTATTTCATAATGATATCAATCTCTAGAAACTAAATGAATGATTTTCAGTCCAATTTTTTTTCAGAAAAGGCACAATAAAAATGCATTTTTAAAAATAAACCAGGGGAAACATTACGAAACACACAATCAAAGCTGTGTTCTCAAGGTCAATTCTATATCTTTGACCTCCCAAAAAACAACAAAAAAATGCTGAGAACGCATACCTGTGGCGAATTACGCTTAGACCATGTAGACCAAGAAGTGACGCTGGCCGGATGGGTACAGCGGGTTAGAAATAAAGGCGGATTGATCTGGGTTGATCTTCGCGATCGCTATGGTCTGACACAATTGATTTTTGAAGAAGACTCGACTGAAAAATCGGTCATCGATAAAGCTGCTTCATTAGGTCGAGAGTTTGTGGTGCAGGCTACCGGAAAAGTGATTGAGCGGTCTGCTAAAAATGACAAAATACCTACTGGGTCTATCGAGATCAAAGTATCAAATCTCGAAGTGCTCAATGCCTCAAAGGTCCCTCCTTTTATTATAGAGGACGAGACGGACGGGGGCGATGAGCTTAGAATGAAATACCGCTACCTGGATCTTCGAAGAAATGTGGTTCGCGAAAAATTGCAACTCCGTCATCGGATGATGCAGGAGACTCGCAGATACATGGATGCACAAGATTTCATTGAAGTGGAAACCCCGGTTTTGATCAAATCAACTCCAGAGGGAGCACGTGACTTTGTCGTTCCTTCCCGTGTGAATCCAGGTGAATTCTATGCGTTGCCCCAGTCTCCACAGACCTTCAAGCAACTGCTGATGGTTTCCGGTTTTGATCGCTACTTTCAGATTGTAAAGTGTTTCCGAGATGAGGATCTAAGAGCCGATCGCCAGCCTGAGTTTACTCAGATTGATTGCGAAATGGCTTTTGTGAATCAGGAAGATATTCTTTCCACTTTCGAAGGATTGACCAAACATCTTTTCCGTGAAGTGAAGAAGGTGGAGCTCGAAGAAGTGAAGCGAATGACTTATGCCGATGCTATGAAACTTTATGGCAATGATAAGCCAGACCTTCGATTTGATATGAAGTTTGTCGAGCTGAATGAGTTGGCTCAAGGCAAAGGCTTCCCAATTTTTGACGATGCAGAGTTGGTAGTCGGGATCTGTGCAAAAGGAGCAGCAGAATACACCAGAAAACAATTGGACGCATTGACTGATTGGGTCAAAAGACCTCAGATCGGCGCCAAAGGCTTGGTCTATGCAAAATATAATCTCGATGGAACAATCAAGTCGACAGTGGATAAATTTTACTCAACTGGGGATCTTCAAGCTTGGGCCAATGCATTCGAAGCAGAAGCAGGTGACTTGATGCTAGTACTTAGTGGACATGCCGACACCGTAAGAAAGCAGTTGTCAGAACTTCGTTTAAAAATGGGTGAGGAGCTAGGCTTGAGAGATCGAAATGTATTTAAACCGCTTTGGGTGGTTGATTTTCCTTTGTTGGAATGGGATGAGGAAAGCAAGCGATTCCATGCGATGCACCATCCATTTACCTCACCAAAGCGGGAAGATATTCCATTGCTCGAAACTGATCCAGGAGCTGTCCGTGCCAATGCGTATGATTTGGTGATTAATGGGGTTGAAATCGGAGGAGGATCAATTCGTATCCATGATCGAGGCACGCAACAATTGATGTTCTCGCACTTAGGTTTTACGCCGGAGGAGGCGCAAAAGCAGTTTGGATTCTTGATGGAAGCGTTCGAATACGGGGCACCGCCACACGGTGGAATTGCCTTTGGATTTGATCGACTTTGTGCGATTTTCGGGGGTTCAGATTCGATTCGAGACTACATCGCTTTTCCAAAAAACAATTCAGGTCGAGATGTGATGATTGATTCACCAAGTACGATCGCAGACGATCAACTCGAGGAGCTTTCGATTCGGGTTAGTTTAAAGAAGTAAAAGAAGAAGCTCACAAGGTGTGCCCCCAAAAAGTCAGAAGCTTATTGGGGGCATTTTTAGTGGGAGGAAAATTGGAAGTGCTATAATCCTTAATTCCCCTCAAGGGCGGATAAGAATATCAAAAGGCACCGCTGGTGTTCATGCTGTTCGAAGCCCCATAATTATCGCGGATGTAATTTCGAACCTATATCATAGGATTTATAATCTGGCTTAAATTCCTTTTATACCCTCCAGCTGTAGGATATCTAGCTCTCAAATCCTGTAAATATTCTTTTTGAAGCCTAGGCTGGTGAGCTTGTCGAACTACCGTATCCTCGGTGCTTTTGTGTTGGAAAAAAACTGCATCTACCTATTTTGGAGGCACATCAACCTCTTATTTTGGCTGAATTAAAAAAGATCGGATTCCCATCACGATCAAGAGTTGTCCGGTAGCGTAAGTCCCCATAATCAGGACTCCGGATTCCGGAAAAGCGAGGTAAAACCGATTTAAAGCAATCAATCCATCAGAGGCAAAAAATAAGCTAGCGCCTAAAAATACTTGCCAAAATGAAGCAGGATTACTTTTTCCAAACCGTTCTCGGGCAGTAGTAACCATGCTGACGATTACGATGATGTAGACAACTACAGGCATTTTGTAGGCTCCGAGATTGGGGTGGATTAGGTAATAGTTGAAGGCAGCGATAAAATAGATCGGGAGATTGATAAAAAAAGTTTTGATAAAATTATGATTAAGGATAGTCTCCGGGGCTTTTTGTGCGACTTTGAAAGCAATGATGTAACAAATCTGTGCGATTAGAAATGAGCCTAAACCGAATAGGAAAAATTCATCCCAGAGCAAAAGAATATCCCCTATCCAGGAAAATATCAAAGCTGATAAAACTGCCTTCGCCAATAAGGTCTGAGATGCCGGTTTGCTAACTTGATAGAAATAAACAATTAGTGAGGCTAAAATTAACGGTTTAGAATAGATTCTTAATTCAAAGTTACTTTCGAGCAAAAGGGCAATATCTGCCATTGTAGCGATCAAAAACAGGTATAACCAAATTAGTCCTCTCCTAGCCAATGATTTATAATTTTGAAAAATTTAAGATACAATTAGGTTCTGTCTGCAAATTAACAACTTAACCAAATAGAATTCTGTTTTAGTGGGAAATAACAAATCCGTAACCTTCATTTTTATGAAAACATATAATATTCCGAAAACCTATACTTTTCTCTCTTAAATCAGAATATTATTCCAGCAATTTCGAATTCCTCAGCATTAGTCTCCAAATCCAATGTTACTAAATTGTTAACAAAAGTTAAAATTCAGCTCCAAAATTTAACGACAATTACTTAATCGGGAAAGTTGCTGGTTTTACCTTTGTCCCAGATTTAATTTAAACCAACGTAGCAAATCTAAAACGTACAAATTATGAGGCAAAATCTACTAAAGAGTATCCT
>JBBQDY010000079.1:0-10864 GCA_038320155.1 Cytophagales bacterium | reverse complement strand
CTGCAAAGATCTTGTTGATCTGCACCTCCAAGGAAAAGGTGCTGGCCTTAGAGTCGGCCTTGAGTAAATTCCCTGAGTTTACTGCTAGCGTTTTTCACGAAGACCTCACGCTTGTACAGCGGGATCGTAATGCAGCATGGTTTGCTGAGGCATACGGAGCTCAGATCCTGCTTTGCTCAGAAATAGGGAGTGAAGGACGGAATTTTCAATTTGCCCATCATCTCGTCCTGTTCGATATGCCATTCCATCCCGAGTTGCTGGAGCAGCGAATAGGCCGACTTGACCGGATAGGCCAAAAAAAGGACATCACGATTTATATTCCCTATCTCGTTGGCAGCCCGCAAGAGCTCCTTGTCAGGTGGTTTCATGAAGGATTAAATGCGTTTAATACCAACTTGGAAGGAGGAAATATGATCTCCAAACTGTTTAGTAATCGATTGCTCACTATTTCCAAAAAAGCATCTACTAAAGAAGCCAAACCCGAATTGGAAGCATTGATCACCGAGACTGCTGATTATCAGAAAGTACTGAAGCAGAACCTGGCCGAAGGACGTGATAGCATGCTGGAGATGAATTCATTTCGTCCGAAAGTTGCGGATCACTTGATTCAGCAAATACGGGCCGAAGACACTGATCCCACGCTTGAGAATTACCTGACCAAAGTCTTCCGGCATTTTGACATAGAGATGGAAGACCTTGCTGCCCGGACGTACTTGCTGCATCCTGCTTCATTTAGCGCTTCCGTATTTCCGTCTATTCCGAGAGAAGGCGTGCAGGTGACCTTCGACAGACAGCGTGCACTCAGCAGAGAGGATGTAAGTTTCATTACTTGGGATCATCCCATGGCAACAGGGGCTATTGATAGAATGCTAAGTTCAACCATCGGAACGGCCAGCTGTGGACTGATTCGGGGCTCAGGCCAACCTGGACTAGTACTTGAATTGATTTTCGTGCTTGAAACTTCCGGAAAGCAACGTATGGATATAGACCGATTCCTACCTCATACACCGCTGCGAATAATAGTAGACCATACGGGAGAGGAAGTGACAGACAGCTATTCCGTGGTAATGCTCAACAAAAGCGTCGTACTCGGAAAGATAGATTCCTTGCTGGACAATGACGTATTCGTGGAAACGATGCTCCCCGATATGATTTCATCCGCCACGGAAATAGCTGAAGAGATGGGCGAACGTGAAATAGAAAAGGGTCTGGAACGGATGAAACGCGCCCTGGATCATGAAATCAACCGTCTTACTGCCTTGCAAAAAAAGAACAAAGACATCAGGCCCGATGAAATTCGGGCAGCGGTTGAAGAACGAAATACCCTAGCCGCCCTTATCAAAAAAGCAAGAGTACGATTGGATGCGGTGCAGCTTATTAGGAAGGAGTAGGGGTGGAATGCCTTGATCGATGGAGGTTGATGGCTTGTTTGGTGGCACTGTCCAATTACAAATTAGATTGGATAGGAAGGCGTAGTTACATCCGACTGCTGTACGGATTATCCTATTCCACCGCCCTCATGAACTTCAATACTGAAAGAGAGTAGACTACGCCTAGCGGGGGGTAGGCAAACTGTACCCAGGCCAGGGTACTAGTATTAAACTACTCTCAAGTGGGATAAATATTCTAAAAAAAGGAATTATAATGGTATATTTAAGTTGCATCTTAAGTGAAAAAATTATATTTTTAAATTTGATAGGAGTTAAACCCACTAGTAATAAATGGATCAAGAAATATTTTCTGAAATAAAAAAAAATATTGAATCGTTAAGGGATAGTGTGTTTACTGAATTCCATTTTGAACGTATCATATTTGATTTTTATTTTCTTCAAAATGAGCTGTATAATGAGGATTTAATCCGCTCAAATGAGAGGTTTCAAAAAGAATTAAAATATAGATATAGAAATATTGTCTATTTCTATACGAATCTAAGGGCAGAAATAAATGCACAATCTTTAGATGATTTAGAAATATTGATCCAATCCCTTAAGGATGAGGCCAATGAATTGTATGGAAGAAAGGTGAGGGAAAAAGCAGGGAGCCCTCGACCGTACAATAGAATAAAGTATGATCGAGTACAGGCAGATCGAAAATTTGTAATAAAAAGAAAATTACAAATATTGCCAAGTTTTTCATTTTTTAGCGGTAAAGAAGAATTGTTTCTAGAATTTCTAAAAACACAAAAAGGATTCTGGTAATCCAAAATCTTCAGAAGGTTATGATTTCGATAGTCTTCTTCTTTAAGATTGACAAGAAAAGTAAACAATCATACTAGATAGCTAAATAAATCACTCTATCTTTAACCAGAATAGAAATACAAAAAAATATGAACTTAAAAGAAGCTCGCTTAATTTTGGAATTCGTTCCTGAAACGAAAAATAGTTTGGATTTAATTAATAAAGCAAAAAGAGTGATAGATATTTTTGATAAAGCTGAAATGATTGGTATTGAAGATCTCTTCGTTAGTGAAAATGATGAATATTTTGGCACTTATTTAATACCTTCTCATGAAGGTTTTATTGTTAAGAATTATGAGACAGCATTCATCAATGAAATTCCAATTTTTTCATTTCCAATTGATCCATCACCTAACCAAATACCGAAATATTGGAGACTCACAAAATGGATCTTAAATCCTAAAGAAAATCAAAGAGTTGAGGAATTTATAGGTGGATTTGATTTACTTTTAGATAATAAATATGGTTTTAGAAAAGAAGTTTATGACAGTTGGGATGTGCTTAGAGAAAAGTTGAATAAGAAATTCGGTGAAATTGATTTATTAAGCCTTTGTCCCGAACCCATTATGCGAATTGATCCAGCGTCTTTAGATCATTAATATTTCATTCCATTTAAAAGTAAGTCCAAACTTAATTTCAGTATTCAAATTTGATAAACATTATGTCTTTACCTTCTCTAGCTTCATGTATGAAGGCGAAAATTCAAGCAATGAGTATGTATCCGCCTAGTTCCATATGGAATTGTAGCATTGCTGAGTAGAATCTTCACCCAATTGGTGAAGTGAGGGGTAGAATATTCGATTTGATAGAAATAAAAGAAAAACTATGAATTTAACAGAAGCACAATTAATTTTGGAATACGTTCCTGAAACGAAAAAAAGCTCGGATTTAATTTATAAAGCAAAAAGAGTGGTAGAGATTTTTGAACTAGCTGAAAAGTCAGGTATTGATGATTTCCACGTTAAAGAAAATGATGAATATTTCGGTACTTATTTAATACCTTCTCATGAAGGTTTTATTATTAAAAATTATGAAACAGCATTTATAAAGGAAATTCGAATTCGTACATTTCCATATAATCCATCATCTTACGAAATACCAAAATACTGGGTATCCACCCGAGCAAGTACGTAGTCATTTAGCTTGATTTTGCGCTACGATTTGCTTATAGTTTTTTGGCAGGAGTTCTTGTATTTTTTGGATGTTGGTCTCCATGATGTGATCGAAGACATATTTGAGCCATTGCTGCGGGTTTACCCCTTCCTTTTTACACATGGCAAAGAAGGAGTAGATCATTGCTGCTCGCTGTGCGGCGTCGTGTGACCCTGCAAACAGGTAGTTTTTTCTGCCAAGGGCAACTGGTCTGATGATGTTTTCGACTCCGTTGTTGTCTAGTTCCAGGATGCCGTCCATCAGGTAGTTGGACAGCTGATCCCAACGGGTCATCGTGTAGGCCATCGCTTTTCCGATCGTACTTTTAGGGAGCGTCTGGGCGTAATTTTCCCTCAGCCAGTTGGAGAAGGCATCCAATAAAGGCAGTGCGTGGTCCAGCCGATAAGCCTTCCGTTCTCCCGCACTGAGTTGTTTTTCTCTGCAATGGCCTTCTATCGCATAGAGCTTGCCTATAAAGACTAATGCAAGATTTGCACGGGCTGCATCATTGGACCTGGCGTCATAAAACTCCCTGCGTGCATGTGCCCAGCATCCCAGATGGGTGACCCCGTTCTGTTTTCCATACTGTTCATATACGGCGTAACCGTCGGTCTGCAGATAGCCTTTGAAGTTGCCCAATATCTTTTTGGGCGCAGATTTCCCTCGGCCCCTCTGGTAATCAAACAAGACCGTGCCATCCATGGGGTTATGGTAAACCCAATAGTAGCCCAGATGTGTGTCGGCTTTTTTAGTGCTGTCCAGCACCCTGATGGTGGTTTCGTCACCCTGTAGGTATCCTTGTCGGCAGGTTTCCTTCACCAGATAGTCATAGAGTATCTCCAGCTTTTCCAGTCCCTGTTTCACCCAGCCGTCCAGTGTGGAAGCGGCTATGGGGATGTTGTCGCGTTTGAAGCGCTGCAGTTGCCGGTACAGTGGTAAATGGTCTACATATTTGTCTGTCAGAATGGATGCCAGCAATCCTGTGCCTGCGATACTTTTGTCAATCAGACGGGAAGGAAGCGCGGCGATGCTCACCGGAGCATTGCCTTCCGCCACTTTGGAAGCGTACTTATAACGGATATAACGGCGGATGATATAGCTGCCCGGAATATAGTCCAGCTCTTCGGTGATTTCTTTGCCGATACAGGTCATTTCGCTCAGGTCTCCTTCCGGATACAGTTCGATCTCCTCTACGGGAAGATGTTCGGGGAGTTTGGCTCTGCCCGGGTGTGCCGAGGCGGATTTCCTTCGGATATAGGCTACCTTTTCGGTCAGCTCCTGCTGAGCGGTCTGCTGATCTTCTGTGGTGGTTTCAAAAGGCAGGCTCAACTGATCGGCTGACTCAAAGCGCTCCCGTTTCTGGCCGAAAAGCATCTTCTGGAATCGGGCAAGCAGCCCCTCCAGCTTTCCGATGCGCTCATCCTTGGACTCCAGTTCCTTTTCCCGTACGCCCAACAGGGCGATGAGTTCGGCGTTGCTCAACTGGTCCAGGGTTTTGTTCACAGCCCGAAAATACTGCCCTGAAAGCAGCCTTCAAAGCATTAGTTTCCCACAGACCCTGTGGATAAACCCCTAACGGAACTGATTTTTCAGCGTTGGCACCGGCAGGCAGTTCAGTTGCGCTCAAAGCAGCATCCAACTTCAAAAACCTGAACGGGGGTCGATAAAAAAAACCTCACGGGCTGCTGTATCTGGGAAGTTGGCGGGATTCCAGCACCCGGATGCCTTCGATCATCAGTACCAGTGATGCCCAGGCGATTTTCCCACCGCCTTCCATTCCCTCAGGAGGATGAAATGTACCCTTCTCGAGCCTCTTGTAGTAGATCACCATTCCTGCGGATTCCCAGTGGAGCAGCTTGACCAGGGTACGGGGTCGGTTCAGGAATATATATACCTCCCCCGACATTGGATCACGGTCCAGACAATTGCGGACCAGTCCGCTCAATCCGTCAAAACCTTTGCGCATGTCCACCGACCCGCCATACAGAAAAAACCGTTGGGATGAACCTAAAGAAAACATCTCACCACTTGGTCAGCTGTGCCAGAAGCGAAAGATCCCGAATACCACGGACGATCACTCCGTTGGGGAACACCACTTCCAAACCGCTGCTTACCGCAGGGGCACTCACCTCGGTAAAGCCTAAAAAGGAACTTTGTGATCCAGTGCTTACTTTGCGGTACCAGTACGAAAATGTGGGCAGTTTGAGTTGCTGCTGCTCGCAGAATTCCCGCTGTGTGAGTCCGCTGGATTTAAAAGAAGCTATCGTTGCTTCCATCTGTGCTAAGCTGGTTCGTTTCATCAGTTTGTTTTTGATGCAAACCTAATGGATCAAACTAGCTGTGAAAAGATGTACTTGGACGGGTGGATACATTAAATTTGCTTTGGGAAAGTCAAGCGTCAGGCAAGAAAAAAGCAGAGGCAAGTTCTATTTTAAAATGGCTGAAAATCATCTTGGATACCTAAAATGAGGGAAAATCTGGACCTTGGTTATGTTGAGCACGCTGGTAATGGGGTTTAATCACATACTTATACTGGCCCATTTTGAACAACTTCTCTGAAATGATACCTGGATTAAGTTTGATGATTGGAGCAATCTGCATCCGTCTTGACTTGAAATTCATCAATTTAATTTACTTCAATTCCATTTGTATATCCAGTTCAATTCTGACATTCAACCAAAACGTGGTTTCATTTTATGCTATTCCAAATCTCATAACAAAGTTTTTCTACATGTATTGTATTTACTCTATCTCTTGGGTTTCACCTTGCTACTACCTGATTATAAAGAAAATCTTTCAACTGGAATGTATTGGTTGTCCTTTTAAGCGGGTATGGTTTTCTGGCAGGATTCACTTGGATTATTTGGAAAAAAATCAAAAAAAAATCATTTTAGAGACCTTACATAAAATTTCAATGCACTAAGACAAAAATCGGTACTTTCATAATTTAGAGCATTAACCTTAAGTCCAAAAAATACGCTGACATTTTTCAATCAAATGGTTTTCAACCATTTAAATTCTGCTTTGCCCTGCGTTATTCCAGTATTTCTTTGAGAAGCAGATTCCATAATTTCGGTCGATTTTTGCCCTCAAAGATTCCAAAATGGCCTATAATTCTGAGGCCAAATTCTGCTGGGGCTAAATGTATCCGCTTTACTTGAGCATTGGAAAAACGCAAAGTAAGCCAATTTACCGCTTGCTGTGGAGCAAATTCATCATCCTCGATACTTATGGAGGTTACCTGCACGAGAATTGACTTAAAATAAAGGATGTCCTCCGCGTACTCGGACAGAAAGTATTTTGGATTTCTACTCCATTGGCTCAATTGTAAAGCAACTTCCTTTGGCAAATTTTCCATTCTGGTGAATGATTTGCTAGGAAAGTAAAAATTTAGGTTCGTCAAAACGGGAAATATGATATGCCAAGTTGCCCACATTTTAACTTTTGAAAACTCCTTCCAAAAGCCGCAATAGCCCGATTGGCTTCCAACCAACAGTACTTTATCTAAATCCATTGCTGATCTGGCAAATCCGAGAAGTAGCCCACCGATACTATGACCCAAAACCATGATTCGGGCCAAAGAGAAGCTGTTTTTTGAGAATGTGATAATTGCTTCAAGATCGTATATGCCCCATTCTGCGGCGTTGATTGAAACTTGCTGAATAGATCCATCCAACGACTCGCCAATTCCATAAAAATCAAAAGTCACTATGATAATACCATGCGCATTCAAGAATTCTGCAAAAGCATAATAAAAAGATTGTTTCACGCCCGCTGCAGGTGATATAATCAAAACAAGATTTGAATTTTGTCGAAAAACAGAAGCCGTGATCCAGTGACCCCTTCTTGTTTTTATTTTAGTAATCTCCATATACGAATCAGAAAAAGATGACAGAAAATTTTATTCTTGAAGCCAGATAATTCAGCTAGAATAAATAATACTCACATAAAACATGGGGAAGAAATCTAAATCAAAAACCATTTGAATAATGACTATTTTTGACTTTTAATCGAAAAATAGGACATACGTCTTTTTCATATCCCACTAATGAGGTTGGATAGTGGAGAGTGATCCTAATCTCAAGCTTTCCAATCCAACCATTTCTGAGTCAATTTTTAGACACAGGTCCCTGATTTCAAGGAAAGTGTTACAAAAACGCACTTAAGCACGTCCAGTCAGAAAAAAGGATGGAAAGTAACAGTAAACTTCAGCGCTTAAATAAAACCAGAACAGCATCACAGGGACTTGTTAATACTATTCAATTATATTTTGCAATCTTGGTATTTGCCTCGATTTTAATGTCAGGTTGTAATGATAAAATTGATGAACCCACCATCAATTCACTCTATAATCTTTACCGTTTGGATCGAATCGCCTCAGGAGAAAATCTTGAATGGAAAGAAGTTGTAAATGCTTCAAGAGGTAGCGTGGGACGAAGGGGAAGTGGATCCAAAACAATTTGGAGCAGAAAAAACGAGTATGGTTTAGGGATCTACATCAGTGCTAATCATGTGTATAACATTTCAGGTTGGCCTTCCAAAAATTCTGAAGTGTTTAATTTGTTTGAAGAGAATCGAGGAATATTTGAAAGTTCTCAACTTCCACCGGCCTCTGGTTCGCTTGATTTGGGCAATACACTGGTTTCTGACTTTCCATTCCTTCATTTTGATATTTCCGCACAAGCCACCAATACTTCACTTCTACCGGAAGAAGACATTTATTTGGGTCTTATGGATGGACAGCGAGTTACGCAAAGCACTTTTCCTCAATACCCTGAAAAATTAAGAATGGATATGCCTTTGCCACTTTATGACCCTCTGAACCGCAGCATATCACCAAGAACTTGGGATAATGCACAATCTGGAGAACTTGTTTTCGGGATAGGATATCCTTTAGATCGACCCAATTTCCCAAATGGAGCTGTTGCTATTGGGAAAGTATTGAGTCACACCGAGGCGGGGGAAATCATTAAAAAACTTAAATCCAGTGGGGATTCCGAGGGAGATATCCTTTATAAACCTGATGTGGAATTTTTTATGGACGCACAGGGAATTGCCGGTATGAGCGGAGGAGGCGTCTTCAATAAAGAAGGAAAACTTCTTGGAATCATGGTGAGAGCTTCAGATCAGGAGAGCGCTCCGAAAATAATCAGGGTAGTCAGAATAGAATTTATTAAAAGTAAAATCGCAGGCTTATTTTCCCGGCTTCAGGATCAGGAAAAAAACTTGGTACAATCCTTTTTATCCGAAGAAATGAAGTTCAAATAATCTCAACAAAAAAACAGAAGAATTCCAACTGTACACGGTATTACAAGGCTGTTTAGAATCAATGATTATTTGAATTATACACCTATGTCCAAAAATCTGATACTAATTATAGGTTTTTGAATTGGTCGATCAAATATTTTATTTCTTGTCCAACAATCCGGCTATGAAGCACCTTTTTTTCTTTGGTTTCCTTTTCATTTTGAGACTTACAGTACAGGCCCAAGAAGCCTCGTCCCAAAGTCAAAAATTACAATGCTCACTACATGATTACTTTTCGGAAACAGGTATACGGATTTTGATCCTGGAAAATGACATTTCCGGGCTAAACATTCCGGAAGGAAAAATAACTTGGTCAGAACTTCCGGATTTTTTGGTTGAAGATACGGAGTTCAGCTATTTCAATTTTTAAAACCAATACCTGATCATTTTCCCTACTTCGATTCAAAAAAGCAGATCGAATGAAGACTTGAAAAACCCAAAGAATATAAAGCAGAAAATTTAAAGTATCAAAGGGGTGGTTAAAGATGAAGAACTCCAAACTCCTATTCCATCGGCCCTTTTTTCAATTCCCGAAGTGGAGCTGGCTACAACTACATCAGAAAAAGGAACATTCGAAATAAGCTTACCTGAAGGCACCTATCTAGGGTTTTTCACCTCAATCGGCAAGTCAACTCACCGACTTATCATCAGAGTTTAACAAGATCTGGACTTGGAAATATCCCTTTTTGAATCCGTTAGCGAATTGGATCTGGTTATTTTAATCCGCGGAAGAAAATTCATCCTGCATATACAATTTTAGCTAAATCCAATTTTTTTCTGCCCGGAAAAATATCATTAGACATAAGTCTAATTATATCCCAGCCCTCTTTTGACACTCATTTTTTCAACACTGGTGTGTAGCTAAGTCATGAAAGATTCCGTTACGATTTAAACACTAAATAATGAAAAAATTAAGTTTAAAATCCCTACTAGTAATCTTCGGACTTTCTTCAATCCTTATGTCTTGTATTGAAGATAACGGTTTCAAACCTATAAAGTCAGGCCCTTTCAAGCTCGTAAACCATGAATTGAAGGGTATTACAGTAAATGAATTGTTAATCAAAGGAGATTGGATTTTTGCAGCAACGACTGACGGAGTTTACGGTAAAAAACTAAGTAGCGCAGGTGCAAAATTCCTTCCCCTTGGACTTCAAAAAAATGATGTAAGAGACATTCACGTTTTTACTATTTCTGAAATACTTGCTTCTGTAGTTAATTTTACACCAGGAGACTTTGAAAGAAAAATTTATAAGACAACAAATGGAGGTGTAAACTGGAGTTTATTTGTAACAAATTTTGGTGGGCCTAATGAAAATTTTAGGGATGGATTAAGTGATTTTGAGGAAGTTCCTGGGCAGCCAGATCATCTATATGCGGCTGGCCAAATAGTCGTGGCCAAATCTTTTGACCGAGGTAAAACGTGGACTCCAATTTGGGGAGATTGGGAAATGGCAGCTCAACCTACAATGAACATGGCTATAAATCCTCTCAAACCAAATGAAATTTGGGCAGGTGGACAAGGTGCGATTGAAGACGGATATTTGGTAAGGATAAAAAATGAAGAAGAAGTAGATGCTTGGTATGATTTGGTTCCCAATCCCACTGTAGTAAAAGAAATTGTTTTTGATCGACAAAATCCCCAATCTATTTATGTGGGCTGGGAAGGCGAGCTTTCTAAATCGATAGACAACGGTAAAACTTGGCAAACTCTTATTAACAGGCATGAAGAAGCCCATTTCTTTTTTGGGATAGCGATAAGTCCAACTGTGCCTAAACGAGTCTATTCTGCAAAATGGATTAAAGCACGGGACAGTCAAAAATTAGAGATTTACTACAGCGAAGACAAAGGAGTAACTTGGAAAACTTCTGAATTCCCTCAAATCAATCAAGGTGGAGTTTGGGATATGAAGGTAACCCAATCTGGAACTAAAGATCGAATCTTTTTGGGATTAGATAAAGGTGGTATCGTAGAATTAATTAATTAGTCATTACAGATTTTCTTATTTATTGTTTCTTTGTCAGACTCTGAAACAGTAAACAAATCATCTTATAGAAGATTAAAAAAAAGGAAGTCAATTTGGCTTCCTTTTTACTTTCTTAAATCAATCTGAAATTTTTACTTCGGGTTTTCGCCTTCTTAGAAACTCTGTTGTACTCAACACAAATCG
>JBBQDY010000078.1:0-10896 GCA_038320155.1 Cytophagales bacterium | reverse complement strand
TTTCCAAATCTCCAAGATGCAGTAGTTACCAGCGGCACCTTTGATGGCGTACACCTTGGACATCAGAAAATTCTTCAGCGGATCAAAGAGGTTGCAAACTCGGTCAATGGGGAGACAGTTCTTCTTACTTTTTGGCCACATCCCCGATTGGTTTTATTTCCCAATGAGCATAAGCTTAGATTGCTGAGCACCTTTGAGGAAAAGGCAAAATTGCTCCGCCAATTAGGAATCGATCATTTGGTGACGCTGCCATTTACCAAGGAATTCTCGGAGCTGAGTTCTCAGGAATTCATCCAATCCATATTGGTTGATAAGATTCGATGCAAAAAATTGGTAATTGGATACGATCATCGATTCGGTAAGAACCGTGAAGGAAGTTTTGAATTTCTTCAGGCGAATCAATCCAAATTTGGTTTTGAGTTGGAAGAAATCTCACGACAGGATGTGGACGATATAGGGATCTCAAGTACTAAAATCCGAAATGCGCTCGAGATAGGTGATGTGAAAACAGCCAGTACTTACTTGGGAAGGCTCTATGAATTAAATGGTTTGGTGATCAAAGGCCAACAAATAGGTCGATCAATTGGCTTTCCAACTGCTAATATTCACATCCCTAATGACTACAAACTCATTCCTAAGGATGGCGTATATGCAGTGTATACAGAAGTCGATGGGATTTCTTATAAGTCAATGTTGAATATTGGAAATAGACCAACCGTCGATGGAACCAAGAAAACTGTAGAAGCACATTTGTTTGATTTTCAGGGAGACCTTTATGACCGTCAAGTCACTATTTATTTTCAGGCATTCCTTCGAGATGAGCAGAAGTTTGAAGGTCTTGAAGCATTAAAAGCGCAGCTTTACCTAGACCAAAGAAACGCAAAGAATTTACTATAAACCCAAGTTTATGATCAATAAAACAGTAAAAAACGCAACCGAAGCCGTTGCCGACATACCCAGCAAAGCATTTCTGATGCTGGGAGGTTTTGGACTTTCCGGGATTCCGGAAAATTGCATTTCAGCCTTATTGGAACTTGATATCAACGAGTTGACCATCGTCTCCAATAATGCAGGAGTAGATGATTTCGGAATTGGACTATTACTTAAAAAGCGAATGGTCAAGAAAATGATCTCAAGCTATGTCGGTGAGAATGCGGAATTCGAAAGACAATTATTAAGTGGGGAATTAGAAGTGGATCTGATCCCACAGGGTACGCTAGCAGAGCGGGTGCGAGCTGGTGGAGCAGGAATTCCTGCCTTTTTCACTCCTGCTGGAGTGGGAACTGAAGTGGCGGAGGGAAAAGAAACCAGAGAATTTGATGGAAAAACCTATTTGTTGGAAAGTTGGCTGAAAGCTGATTTCTCAATCGTGAAAGCTTGGAAAGGTGATACAGCTGGGAACTTGATTTTCAAAGGAACCGCTCGAAACTTCAATCCAATCATGGCCACCGCAGGAAAAATTTGCATTGCAGAAGTGGAAGAGCTGGTGCCTGCAGGTGAATTAGATCCAAATCAGATTCATACCCCGGGGATCTACGTACAGCGGATTTTTCAGGGAAAAGATTACGAGAAGCGAATCGAACAGCGAACCATTAGCAAATAAGATACGATGTTGACTAAAGAACAAATAGCTCAAAGAATTGCCAAAGAAGTGAAAACCGGCCAATACATCAATCTCGGAATTGGGATTCCAACGCTGGTGGCCAATTACATCCCGAGTGACTTGGATGTAGTCTTACAATCCGAAAATGGACTTTTGGGAATTGGTCCTTTTCCTACCGAAGAAGAGGTAGATCCAGATTTGATTAATGCAGGAAAACAAACAATTACGTTGGCTAAAGGCTCAGCACTCTTCAATTCTGCTGAATCCTTTGCGATGATCCGAGGTGGACACGTCCATTTGACTATTTTGGGTGCAATGGAAGTTTCCCAAAATGGAGACATCGCTAACTGGAAAATCCCCGGAAAGATGGTGAAAGGGATGGGCGGCGCAATGGACCTTGTAGCCTCAGCTGACAATATTATCGTAGCGATGCAGCATTGTTCTAGAAGCGGCGAATCTAAATTGCTTCCAAACTGTGAGCTACCGATCACTGGAATTCGATGTGTAAAAAAGATTGTGACAGATCTTGCAGTCCTTGAAATAAGTTCTCAAGGTGGATTTATTTTAAAAGAGCGTGCTCCAGGGGTAAGTGTGGAAGAAATTAGAGCTAAAACAGCTGGAAAATTGATTGTGGAAGGAGAAATCCCAGAGATGAAATTTTAAGCAATAGTAAAATTAAAAATGCGTTTAGCGTTGAAGAAAAATATGTGTATCCGCTTTGTTACACGTAGCCAAATTTAAAACTGAAATGCTTCCTAAAATCCCTCCCGATATTCGAGACAGGCTCTTGCCCCCTTTGAGAAAGGGGGATTTCGATCCAACTCCAAATCAAGATTTCGTTTTTGACCGGAACGTGCACTTATAGGGATACACATAAAGAAAAATTGATAAAAGTAGATTAACAATTGATACATGAAAAAGTCTGAAATAAAATTCCAAGTTGAGCTTGATGAGAAAAGTTTACCTAAGTCCATAGCATGGGATGCATCTGATAAAGAAGGTGAAGGATTAGAGTCAACGAAAAGTATAAGCCTCAATGTTTGGGATAATCTAAATCACAGTACGCTCCGAATTGATCTATGGACAGAAGAAATGTCAGTGGTAGAAATGAAACGTTTTTATGTAGATATTCTGGGAGGAATGGCACAAACGATTCTGAATAGTACTGGTGATGACTACATGTCTGAGGAAATAAAAGAGCTTTGCGACAGATTAGTTTTGCACATAAATGAAGAAAATAAAAAATCGTAAGAAATTTGAAATTGATTAATAAAGGGACTGAATTTGACCAGTCCCTTTATTTTTTGACATAGATTAAAAAAGTATTACTTGTCTAATCGCTAACAAACCATAGGTTTAATTTTGCTTTAACTAATTGATTGCCTTAAAAGATTTAATTTTTCTAAAAAAGCCTCTGAGTTTCCATAAATCTAATTTTTTTGCGATTTTCAAAATCCTCATTTTTTTTAAGCAAAAATTTTTTTGTTCCCATTTTAGTCTAAATTTCGAACAAGTACACCCATTCAATTTCATTTAAACCCTAAAATGTAAAAACGCCTATGAGCAATTTTACCAGCAAACTCAGCGTGTCAGTATTCATGTTGACCCTCTTAGTTTCCATAACTTCTTTCCAGGCTTTTGCCCAGACAGTTGTTAAAGGAAATATAATTGACGCCGAAACCAAAGAAACGCTAGTCGGTGTGAATATTCTGGTTAAAGGCAAAGTTATCGGTACGATCACAGATCTATCTGGTAATTACAACCTTAGTGTAAATCAAGACCCTCCTTTTACCTTGGTGTTTTCGATGGTAGGTTATGTGACCAAAGAAGTGGATATCACTAATGGGGTGACTACGCTTGACATGGCGCTCACGGAAACCTCAATCTTAGGACAAGAGGTGATCGTATCCGCATCGCGAGTGGAAGAAGGAATACTTCAATCTCCGGTATCTATCGAGAAGATGGACATCATCGCGATCAGGGACGCTCCTGCCGCAAGCTTCTATGATGCCTTAAGCAACTTAAAAGGTGTCGAAATGAGTACGCAATCATTGACCTTTAAGTCTTTTAATACAAGAGGTTTCAATGCAAACGGTAACGTAAGAACCGTACAGATGATTGATGGAATGGACAATCAGGCACCGGGTCTGAACTTCGCTGTAGGTAATATTGTCGGTATTTCCGAATTGGATCTGGAAAGTGTAGAGCTTTTACCAGGTGCCTCTTCTGCCCTTTACGGACCAAATGCGATCAACGGTATTCTTTTGATGAATTCTAAAAATCCTTTCCAGTACCAAGGATTTTCAGCAAGCGTAAAAACAGGTATCATGAATGAAAGCGGAAGAAGTGATCCTTCTACTGGATTTTATAATTTTTCAGCTCGCTACGCAAAAGCCATTAACGATAAGTTCGCTTTCAAAGTAAATGTTGAATATCTAACCGCTGACGATTGGCAAGCTAATGACTTCAGAGATCAATCTTTATTAAATGGATCCTCCATTGCAGGTGGATCTAGAGAAAACAATCCTGGATATAATGGAGTGAACGTTTATGGTGATGAGACAAATGTCAACATGTCAAGCGTCGCACAATCATTAGTAGCAGCAGGCAGACTTCCAGCCGCAGCACTTCCTTTGATTCCAAATACCTTTGTATCTAGAACGGGTTATTTTGAGCGTGATCTTGCAGATTATGGTACGAAGTCTTTGAAATTGAATGCAGCATTGCATTGGAGATTAAATGATAGAGTAGAGGCAATCCTTCAAGGTAATTATGGCTTTGGAACTACCGTTTATACTGGTGCTGATCGTTATTCCATCGCAAACTTCAAGCTTGGTCAGTATAAGGCAGAACTTAGAGGTTCAAACTGGTATGTAAGGGCTTACACTACACAAGAGCGTTCAGGAGATGCATTTGCAGTTGGTATTGCTGCTCAGGGCGTCAATGAAGCTTGGAAAACAAGCCAGCAGTGGTTTGGAGAATATGTAGGAGCCTACGCTCAGGCGGCTGCCGGTGGAGCTAACCCTGCCGCAGCTCACGGTCTTGCACGAGGATTTGCAGATCAGGGTCGGTTTGTACCTGGTACTACACAATTTGATCAAGCATTGGCAGGGGTTACTTCCCGTCCTATTCCAGGAAATGCTGAAGGTGTAGGTGCTCAATTTGTTGATAAAACTAATTTGTATCACTTCGAAGGATCTTACAACTTTACAGATCAAATCAAATTTGCTGAAGTAATAGTTGGAGCAAACTATAGAATATATCAATTAAACTCTGAGAAAACTTTATTTGCTACCGACGAGAATGGTGATGAATTTTCTATTGCAGAATATGGTGGATATGTTCAAGCTTCAAAAAAGCTGTTCAATGATAAATTCAAATTAACAGCTTCTGGACGTTACGATAAGAATGAGAACTTTGCAGGTCAGTTTTCTCCGAGAGTTTCAGGAGTCTATACGGTAGGAAATCACAATTTTAGAGCATCTTACCAGACAGGCTTTAGAATCCCGACGACACAAGATCAGTATATTGACTTATTGACACCTCAGGCAAGATTGATCGGTGGTCTTCCATTGTTCAGAGATCGTTACAACTTCAATGCAAATCCAGTTTATTCATTGGCTTCAGTAACCCAATTCGGTGGTGCAGTACTTGCAGGAACTCAAAATCCTGCAGTAATTCAGGCTGCTATTGCTCGAGCTACTCAGATTGTAACTGCGCAAGTTCAAGCTGGTACTATTCCACCAAGTGCAGCACCTGCTGCTATTGCAGCTCTCGTTCCTCAGTTGGTTCCAGTAATTGCGGCACAGAATAGCCAAAGTTTATTGCAGCCTTTTGAATTGACAGAGTTTAAGCCTGAAAGAGTAAAATCAATTGAAGTGGGTTACAAAGGCCTTTGGAGCAACAAATTGCTGGTAGATGCTTACGCTTATTTCAACAGATTTGAAAACTTCATCGGTGGTCAGGTTCTTGTTCAGGATAGAACTCCAAATCCAGCTAACCCGGCATCTGCATTAGGTCTTAATCTGTTGAGCTCAAATACTAGAAATGTATTTTCTTTGCCAACCAATAGATCTGAGATTATCAATTCTTGGGGTTGGGCCTTAGGACTCGATTACAAGCTTCCTAAGAATTATACAATTGGTGGAAACGTATCATTTAATACCCTTGCAAACTTAGAGGAGTTGGCCGAGACTGGTTTCCAGCCTAGCTTCAATACGCCTGAGTATCGTTATGTATTGAATTTTGCTAACCGTGAGGTTGTCAAAAATCTTGGTTTTGCAGTTGCTTACAGATGGCAGGGTGAGTTTGTTTGGCAATCATCCTTCGTAGCTCCTGCAGTATCTTCCCAGCAACTTTCAGTTATGCCTGCATTCGGAACATTCGATGCTCAGGTTAGCTACAAGTTGAAGAGCTTGAAGTCAATCTTGAAAGTAGGTGGATCTAACCTATTCAACGATGGCTACAGACAAGCGTGGGGTAACCCAACGGTGGGAACCATGTACTTCGTGAGCTTAACATTCGATGAGTTCTTGAATTAAGATTTAAACAATCAACCAAATGAAAGCCATCTCGAAAGAGGTGGCTTTTTTCATTTCTATGAGAAATATTCAACGTACCTCATAGAAATATTCTCGATCAAAAACTCTTGAATAAATCCAGATTGGAATCTGATCATGATAAGGCATCAAATCTTTTAAGACCTTCTGTTGAGTTTCATGGGATTGCATTACAGCCAAAACCTGCTCAAAGTAAGGTTGGGTATAGACCGAAAAGCTTGGATAGGGTAAACCCTTAGATTTATCTTTTGGATAATTTTTCTGAAAGCTACTCGATATTTTCAATGCAATCTCGATTTGCTTCGGCGAGAGCGTAACTTGAAAGAGTCTTTCGGGTGAAAATCCTTTTGACCCATAATTTTCTACGAAAACCTCTTCTATTGCCAATCCACTTAGACGATGATCGGGATGTCCATAGAGCCCGACTTTACTATCATAAGAAATCAAAATGTCTGGTTGAATTTCATCGATCCAAGTTTTGGCAATCCTTTTCAAGCTATCCATTCCGAGATTTTCCAAGCCACTATCGGGATAATCCAATAAGTGCAATTTGGTGACTCCAATGATATTGGCTGCACGTTGCATTTCCGTTGTTCGGAGTAGCGCCAATTCAGATTTGCTGTATTGTTCACCTGAATTACCCGCCTCGCCTTTCGTCAAAGTCACTAGATAAACTTCATTCCCCTGATTCAAAAGCGACATCAAGGTACCTGAGACCGTGACTTCATCATCTGGATGTGGAAAAAAGGCCAAAACTTTAATTCCATGATCTTTGACCAATGTTTTTTGATTGGGAATTTCAGCATCATGAAGCTGGTTATGTCCAATCCAGATCAAAAAAAAGGGGGCAACAAAACCAATCGAAAGAATGGTAATTGCCACCCACTTAATGACTCGGTTCATTAATCTTGGCTCAGGGTACTTAGGAAGCTGACCAGATCTCGCAGTTCTCGCTTGGATAATAACGTCCCCATTGGCGGCATGCTGGACATTGCAGTTTTTGAAGTCTTGATTTCAGATTTGAGAATGATTTTTTCCGGTTCAGACCCAACTTTTACCACTACCGAATCTGGGTTGTCAGTCATCAGCGTTCCGCTTACTTTTTCGCCGGAATTCAATTCCAAATTGATCATTCCAAAGCCTGGGGCAAGTCTTGCGCTGGGTTCGACAAGCGCGATAAGTAATTCCTCTCTACTAAGTTTATTGGCAATACCTGAGAGTCGCGGCCCGGCATTTCCACCCATATCATCGTAAGCATGGCAACGGATACATTGTGCAGTTTGATTTTCAAAAAAGATTCCTCTTCCATTTCTAACACTTCCTTCCGCTAAAGCGCCTTGGTACTGTTTCCAAGTTTCCCCCTTACTTTTCTCTTCTAATAATGCTGTGAATTTGCTTTCCAAGTCACCGGATTTGGTTGCCTTGATCGCTTCTTCCAGTTCTACCCAAGTGGCTTCAGGTAATTTCCCTGACTGAAATTGAGTCAATATTCCTTCCCATTCTTTTAGTTTTGAGCTCTCTGACAATTCGCCCAAAGTCAGTAGCGCTGTTTGTTTTTCAGGAATGGATCGCTTTTGAATAATTTCAGAAAGTAGCGCGACCTTTTGATCCTGAGGCAAATCTGTTTCTGCTAAGTAGGCTAATCCAGCCACCCTAAGCGCCTGATCTTGGTCAATCATCGCACGTGCGATTGCCTTTCCTAGAATAGCCGAATTCATAACTTTTAAGGAATACAAAGCAGCCACTTTTACAGCAGCTGAGGGATCCGTTTTTAATTTTTCAAATAATAAATCTTCTGCCTCGGTTACAGCAAGCTTACCCAACGCTTTTACAGATTCAAGCCTTAAATCCTCTGAACTTGAATTCATCTGAGCAACCAATTCCTTCTTTGATATTTCTCTGATAATACCCGGATCACGATTTACCTCGCCTCGATATCGGCCATCTACCCGATCCACCAAAGATGGTTTGGCCCAAGTTCCAACAGCCGCGATTGCTTCTTGTTTTAGTGGAAGTGGCACGCCTGATTGCGACACAAAAGCTAGTAAATCAATCAAATTCTCATCTGTTCCTACCCGTTGATTGGCACTAATGATCCTGCGGACAAGTGGTTCATTTTTGAAAGTCGTTGTGCTGATTAATTTAGCTAAGGCAGGCAATGCGGCCGGTACAGAAAAATCATCATGGATCGCAAGTGCTGCCTCCGTGACAATAAATTCATCTGAATCATTTAGAAACTTTGCTAATTCCGGAGACTCTAATCTTCTTAAGGCGATCACCGCACCGAGTCGAACTGCCTTAGAAGGATGTGAAGAAAGGGCTGCCAGTGGCTGAACTTTTCCAATTCTAGCGAGGGCCAAAGTTGCAGCGTGCCTGATGTAGGCATCTTCGTCATTATTTTCTTGAAGTAAAGTAATTAAAGGCTGCAGTGCTTTCTCAGAAGCTGTTCTTCCCAGTGCCTCCGCAGCGAAGAATTGAACGCGTTTGTTGACATCTTTCAAGTTTGAAATCAATCCGCTATCGGCATTTGGATAGCGGATATCGCCAAGCCATTTAGCAGCTTGAGCTTTGATCTCAGGATCTTGATCTTTTAAAAGCGGTACAAGTACTTCTGCATAAGAAATATCCTTAAGACGAGCCAGTTGGCTTATTCCTATGATTCCATGAATTCGTGCAAGTTGATTACTACGATCTTTTACAACTTCTTTGAATACCTGAAAACCTTCTTTCTCTCGTTTAGCGAGTTCAAATTGGGCCTTGCGACGAACTCTCATATCCTCATGATAGAGATTTGACTTCAATTCAACTGCGTTTAGTTTTTTGAAGTCAGATTTTAACTTCTGCTCAGTATCTGCTTGGATGGTTTTTAAATCTGAGTTTTCTTCCTCCAATTTCCAGACTCTACCGTAATTTTTTGTTCCCCATCCGTCGATCCAATCGGCTAAATAAAGCGCTCCATCTGGACCAAAATCCAAACCTGTAGGAAGCACACCTGAAAGAATTTGCTCCGTTTGAGTCAATTCAAAGCTTGCTCCTTTATTTTGGAGCTTGAAAGCATGAATCCCAGACTTGGCAGGACTTCCGACAAATTCAACCACAAAGAAGCTATCCTTCCATTTTGATCCGAGTGCAGTGCCTGGGTTATATACCATGCCAGTGGGTCCTGAGACATAGTTCTGAATTGGGGGAGTGATGAAAGCGGCCTGACCTTCCCATCGTGGAAGAAAGAGTTTTTCATCCATCCATACTTTGTAACTATTGTTATTAGGATCTCGGTATTTACCAAATTGCCAATTGGTCCGCCATCCAGAATCAGAGCCATTGGTCAAATACACCAATCGTTCTTTTTCTCCTGGATGATCACCGTCATTATCTACTGAGATCAAATTGGTATGGGAATCAAAGACAAACTCGTGCGTATTTCGCACTCCCATTGCAAATATTTCAAAATCACTACCATCCGGATTGGCACGTGCAATTACCCCTCTATTTGGATATTTCCACTCTTTGCCATCCGGTCCTTTACCATTGAATCCGATATCTCCTATTCCCCAGTATACTCTGCCATCTGGGCCCATCTCTAATCCAGACATTCCATGAGCACCAAAACCTATATGAATCCCGTAACCGTGCGAAATAGAGGACTTTTCATCCATAATACCATCGCCATTAGTATCTACCATACGCCACATATCCGGGCCCACTCCTACAAATAAGGCATCTTCACCCATCATTACAGCTCCAGCGACATCAGTGACCTCATCGTTAAAATCCTCGACCATCATTTGGGATTGATCGGCGTATCCATCGCCGTCGGTGTCTTTCAGTCGATAAATTTGCTCTTTTTGGACAGTCATGTCCCTCCAGTCATGAGAACCATCTCCATTCAGATCTGCCAACCACGTATTTTCGGAAGACCGCTCTGGGGAAAGTTCCGCACGCAAGAAAGCCCGCTTTTCTTCAATATTTTGAAGAGAAATTGATCGTATTTCCCAGTCTTGATGACCTCTGATATCAAATTCTGTGTCTTTTTGCCTATTGGTGCGAGAATAAATAAGCTCACCTTGATCGGTCATTTGGATCGAAATCGGATCATATACCAGTGAGTCCACTGCCCAAATTGAGAGCTTTAACCCTTCTGTCAAAACAGGAGAAACAGATGCTTCTATGGTTTTGACCTGAGTCATTACTTCAGCTTGATCTAGTGATTTGATCCGAAGATCAACCTTGGGTTCTTGACAGGAAAATGTAGTAAGTCCGATTGAAAAAAGGAATAGACTTAAATTGTTGAGGATGTTGTTTTGGGTCATAGGGTTTGAAAGTTGAAATCAAACCATAAGATAATTAAAATCGAAAAGCTGTAAATACCATTGGTATAATGTGGGCAGAAAAACAAAAATCCCGACCAGAGATCGGGATTTTGTACACTTTAACCACTAACAACCATAAAACAAAAATAATATATATTCTAAGTAAGAATTTTGTAGTCGATACGGGAATCGAACCCGTGTTTTATCCGTGAAAGGGATACGTCCTAACCCCTAGACGAATCGACCATAATTTCAAAAATTTCAAATTTTATTGATAAACGTTTAATTATCAATAAGTTAAGTAGTCGATACGGGAATCGAACCCGTGTTTTATCCGTGAAAGGGATACGTCCTAACCCCTAGACGAATCGACCATTATATACCCGGAAAACATGCTTTTCCGTAAGGTTGTGCAAATATAGAG
>JBBQDY010000077.1:0-10916 GCA_038320155.1 Cytophagales bacterium | reverse complement strand
CATTACTGCCTCCCAATTCAAGTAGCGACTTCTTCAGGTGTCTACCGGCTATTTCCCCGACGGCTGTTCCTGCTCGCTCACTTCCTGTGAGGGTCACTGCTTTGATCGCTGGATGGGCAACAATGCTTTCCGTCTGATCATGGTGTACGATTAGATTTTGAAAGACTCCTTCGGGAAATCCTGCTTTCAGAAATATGGATTCGATTTGCTTGGCGCAGCCAAAAACGTTTGACGCATGCTTGAGCATACCGGTATTTCCCGCCATGAGTGTGGGTGCTGCAAAGCGGAATACTTGCCAAAAAGGGAAATTCCAAGGCATAATAGCCAGTACACAGCCGATTGGTTCATGTTTTACCATACTTTTTTGAGCGTCGGTAGCAATCACCTCATCCTTGAGAAAGGCTGCGGCATTCTCCGCATAATAATCACAAACCCAAGCACATTTGGTTACTTCTGATCGAGATTCTGAGATAGGTTTTCCCATTTCAGAAGTGATCATCTGCGCATATTCTTCGACATTTTCTCGAAGGATAGTTCCTGCTTTGACCATCAGTTTAGCTCGTTCTTCAATTGGCACTTTTCTCCAAGAGACAAAGGCGTCTGCTGCTTTTTTCAACATGAATGTCACTTCTGATCCCGTCTGAGCCTGATACTGGCCGACTACCTCTCCGTTGTAGGGGTTTATGCTTTTAAATTCCATGGTTGAGTTACTAAAATTATACTGTTTTATTTTCTTCTCTTTTTGGGGACTGGTAACAATTCTCTTCTACTTTTCTAAATCAAAAGCTAGGGATCACTGCTTGATTGAAAGTGATGATCTTCTGTCCCTCTGTAAAATTATCAAATGACTGATTCAAACTCTCTCCTGGCCAAAGGAGCTGCATGGTTCCCTTTTCTGGATAATAGGCAGCCGTATATAAAGTCCCGAAACCCTGTAGATAGTTTTGGTTGTATAGTGGAGCATGTAAGAAAGAATTGGTAAAAGAATCACCGCTTATTCCTCTAGCCAGGATATTTTCCAAGAAAATTGCTCTGGTGGCAGTTTCGTTATGATCCGTATTTTTTGCCCAATTAATTGCTCCTTGATGGTTGGTCGTGAAAGCGGCATCAGTCACTACGGATCTGCTATCCGGCGCGATTTGAACCGTTTTTACGGAACCACTTTTATCCACAAGGGTTACATTGTAAGACATGTGAGAGGGTACAGAGATCAGCACTTGGACCGCATCACTTACCGTGCTGCAAAACTCCAGGATGTAGCGTAAAATAAATGGGACTCCGAAACCAAAACCAACGATTTTGCGCCCACCATAGGTTAGCGAAACGGCTAGTCCATCTTCGTTCATTCCATCCAACACGCCCATCAGGCAATCGCTACTTGCAATCACTGCCTTCCCGTTCCAAGAAGTCTTCAGTAAGACTCCTTCAAAGCGATCCGCATGGTAATCGTAATTGCGAACCAACTGTACGGTTCCGCTGGTAGAAACTGCCTGAGAGCAGGCGCTTGCATAGACCGGTGGTTGAAAACCGGTAAGAAAACATACTGCTGCTTCGTCCGCTCGGACCAAATTGCAAAGATGCTCATGGGTAGCCAAAAGCTCAGGCATATAGACCTTAAGCGCCGAAATTGATTCTTTTGAATTATAGTCAGTCCTACTAGCATCGAGCCATGCCTTGTAAGCAGGCCACCGTTCGTTGAACAATTTTTGCCATTTAAAGTCAGCTATTGACTCATTAATGAAGGTGAAATGACGCTGCATATTTCAAAGCAATTCAAATAGAATTGATCCTTAAAGTTAAAATTATGAAATGCTATAAAATAACATCATGGGTTGGTATAAAGGGGAGCTTACCTATTTGGTCAAGCTTCCAATTAAACTTAAATGCTCTCTTTTATCTTCGACTAGTTCGGAGGAATACTGGCTTTTGATAGCTTTGATCCATCCTTTTGCTCTATCCGAAAGCTTGAAGTCATCGGTCATCATACGACCTCTGGACACTAAAATACCCATATCTGCGCCTTCATAGAGGTAATCACCTTTTTTGCTGATGCGTAGAAAAAAGGCCTCTCTTTCTGATTCTACAGCTCTTCTGTGCGTATCCATCCGGTCAAATTGGATGTGTCCATTGTCGAACATATGCCAGATTCCCGAGACAGGAGCTTCATGGACATACTCCACCGTATCTTCGGTATGCTTGATTACCATTTGGCTCCAGTTGTCTATGTTGTCTTGCTTACCCCATCGATCATTGAGTGCTTTGACGCTAAACTCATATTCCTGATCCATCCATTCCAAAATGTGAAAAAGATATAGCGGAGCATCTGCCAACGCAAAAACCGCGTGATTGGTAATCGAACTTGCTCCTGTTACTCTAGGATTGAGCTCACCAAGGTAAATCTCCCCATTGTCCTGGTCGATTAGAAAATCCAATTCAAAATATCCTTTGTATCCTTCTTTCTTCAATTGATCTCCAAATAGCTGAGTATATTTTCTGGCCTTTTTTCTAATAGCCGGGGTAAAGGCATTTGGATAGATCTCGTTTCCACACCAGCCCCCTTTGTAAGGAGTAAGTTCTTTGAAACCAACGAGCTCTGTCATCAACGGAGCAACGATGGTACCATTTTTGGTCACACAGGCTTCGATGGCAGAACCGCGACAGTTGATCCGCTTCATGATTTTCACCTCATCCTCTTGCTCGATTTCTGGCGCGTATTTCAAGTATTCCTCTGCACTTGAAATAAAGAAAGTCGTATGACCTGAATCACCAAATGGTGTTTGGATTACCAGATCGGTTCCAAGCGCCTTTTTTGACACTTCACCCAGATGGGTATAATTCTTTACTTTAGAGAGCACATAGGGTACACAAGGCACGCCAGCTTTCTCCGCAAGACGGTTCGTATTCACCTTATTGTCCATGTCATTACGCATCTTGGCGCTTGGGAAAATCACTACAAGCCCAAGCTTCTTAGCTAGTTTTTCTGTCTTTTCATCAAACATCAGAAACATGGCTTTGCCTGCTTTTCCATTCTTTTTTCTAGAGTGAATATAGGCCTGAACTTCAGGGTGTTGAAGGAGGTAGTTATTTATATCTTCGATGCTTTCAAAATCATCATGAGGGATCTCTTCTTTGGGTGCAAATACGTTGGGATGCAATCCATCAAAGCACTCTATATTGTTGATAAACTTGAAGCCTTTGATCCACTCATCTGCTCCCAATAAGTTGAAATTGGTCGCACTGATAAAATAGAGCGGAACCTCATTTTTGTAAAAGAATCTTCTGATATCAGAAATTCCCTTAAGCGATGGAGATGTGGGTTTTGCTTTTACTTTTGCGCTCATATTTTCTTTTATTTAGTTTATACTAATTATTTTTTTGGAATTTTTTTAGAATGTGCCATTGCTCCCATTGCTGTAGCCGTCTTTTGACGGTTTAGCACGGACTCCTTGAAGATTCGGAGGCCTAGATCAGCTCTATACCCGTGGATCTCAGATACGTCTAGGGCGAGCATGAATCGGATGATCTCTTGACTTACTACCTGCCCAGGTACCAATACTGGGAAGCCTGGTGGATAAGGAATCACAAAAGAAGATGCGACCATCTCCCGTCCGTCCTCCAAGGCATATTTGCAATCGTTCATGGAGATGTATTCACAATTATCCTCATCATAAGCCAGAAAATAGGCGGCTCTCAAATTACCTCCTGGCAATCCAGGTACGGCAAGAAAAGAAGAGTGGAATCGACTAAAATCTGGAAGCGGTGGCACATCCATGGTTAGCGATTTTACTTGAGAATCTGCTATTTCTCGCTCTCGTTTGTTAAGCGAATCAAAATGCTCATCGAGCTCCATTGCGATTTTTAGCAGAATCTTGGTCAAGTAAGCGACGCTTCCCCGAGTTGTTCCAATATTGGTCATAAAGAGCACCGAATTTCTGGAGGTCTTATTGATTTGGATATTGTATTGATCCATCAGGTACTTGTTTTTGAAAGTATCTCCATCAATTCCTGTTCGACCAATAAACAAGGTGATTTTCGTCGGGTCTAGCATAAACTCATCCTTTTCCCAAGCTTCTTCCATTCGATTCCAACCAGATTTTACATCGTAGTATTCATTCAATCCACTCTCTCGATACTGATCTGGTATAAAATCTTTTACGGTTAGTACATCAAAATATTTACTCAATAACGGATTCGAAACCACTTTTGCTCTAAAGACCATGGCCAGCTCAATGCTTCGCTCCACCATCTCATAGCCTTCAAACTGAACTTGCCTTCTTCCTGCATCTAGTGATGCCAGCATTTGGTAGTTTGGCGAAGTGGAGACGTGAGTCATGTAGGCCTCCCAAAAAGTATTTTCCGACTTTTTACGAAAGTCCTCATCCCAAATATGAACCATAGAACCTTGCCGGAAACTACTTAGAGTTTTATGTGTACTTTGAGTCGCATAAACTCGAATTCGAACTTTATCGGGATCAGGCAGTGTTGGCTCTTCACCTTTCTTCAATCCGTTCAAGTGCTGTTCATATTCCTGTCGGTATTCTTCTGACTTATACTTTTGGTGAAGCTTATTAGCACTGAACATTCCCGTTCGCTGCTTATAGGTATAAGTAAAACCAGCGAAGGCAAACCAAGCTTCATCCCATAAGAAAACCATGTCTGGCTTGATCGCTAATACACGTTCCATGACACGCTGCACATTGTAGACCATCCCATCAAAGGTGCAATTGGTCAAAAGCAACATTTTTACTTTATCTAAACGACCAGCAGTTTTCAGGACACAGAGTTTTTCAAGAATTTGTTCCAAAGGAACGGCTCCATAAATGGAGTATTTTTCGATCGGGTAAGAATCCAAGTATACTGGGTAAGCTCCAGATAAAACCAGTCCATAATGGTGAGATTTGTGACAATCTCGATCAATAAGAACCAAGTCACCTGGTTTTACCAATGCTTGTAAGACAATTTTATTGGCAGTAGACGTACCATTGGTAACGAAAAAAGTTTTTTGAGAACCATATGCTTTTGCAGCCATTTCCTGAGCTTTTTTTAATGGTCCAGTGGGTTGCAAAAGAGAATCCATGCCACCTGTAGTTGCGGAGGTTTCTGCAAGGAACATATTCCTGCCGTAGAAATCACCGAAGTCTTTGATCCACTTAGATTTAAACACCGAATTGCCTCGTGATATCGGCATCGCATGAAAGATTCCTGTAGGTTTTTGACTGTACTCTTTTAAGGCTGTGAAAAAGGGAGTTTCGTATCGCTCTCTGATTCCTCTTAGGATTGCCAGGTGCATTTCTTGCAAATCTTCCTTGCGGTAATAAATCCTTCGAAATGTATCAAGCGTGCTGTCCTTGAGATTTCCTAGAGCGGTATCTGTCACATAATATACATCAAGCTCTGGTCTAAACTTTTTAATTAATGTACCTATAGCTGGACCCAATTGAGATTCTGGGGTATTTTCCAGATTGATCTTCAGCACATTTTGAATATATGGCTTGATGAAATCTGTAATATTATTTGATTTGTACGGCGGAGAGTAGCGAACTACAACTGCCTGAATATTTGGATTGAAAAAGAGAGCAATTAACGCATCCTGAAATGAATTCTGAATGGTCACATTATATGAAAACTGGTCATTTGGATCTTGTAATTCTCGGATCTTTTCGTGCAGTGTTATTTCATCAATGGAGTTGAGATTTTCTAAGAAAAGAACCTCAAAGTAGTTTTTCTTAACGCTTTGTTGTGCTTTGCTCATGAACTCATTTTCAAGGTGTTCTCCATCTTCCTCTTTTATCATATAAGGATTTCCACTATACACATCACTGATAAGTTGTCGTGTGGTAGTATTGATGACATGGGCCAAAAGCCCAAAATCTCTTTTGATTAATGATTTCGATAATTTATCTATAATCGACCTACCTGGAAGTGCGAAATACTGCTCTACAGAGGCCAAATCGATTAAAAGCTTTTCAACTTCTTCATAAAGCACCGCTATTTTAATCTCTTCAGAATTTATCTGCGATAGTTCCTCGCTTTTGTTTTTTAGTTCATTCCATTTGTCAAGACGAAGTTGGCCTATACTGTAATAGGGTGCACTAATTGCTTTTTTTCGGCTTTCCATTTTATGGCTTTGAGTGAAGTGCTAGTTTATTTCCTTCTGTATCAATGAAAAGGGCAAAATAACCGTCCTCCTCACTGATTAGGGTCTTCTCTAAAATAATCCGGCCTCCTGCTTCTTCTACTCTTCCGAGGATGGGGCCCAAGTCCTTTCCGGCATTTAAATAAACCAAAGTCCCGGTTTCACTGGGGGTGCTCCCTTCTCCTACTACTATTGCACCCCCGATACCATTCTCAGCAGGGAAAAGTGCCATGGCATAGCCACTGGTTTCTACAGTCTCCATTTCTATACCATAGATATAGTTGTAGAAGTCCACAGCTCTCAGTAAGTTTAAAGCTGGTATTTCAAACCAACTCACATAATGCCTGAGTTTTATGCTTTTTTTCCTTGTTGATGGTAGTCCCATGTGATTATATCTAGGTTTAATAATTATTGAAATTTTCTTTAAATCCGATTTCAAACCAGTTACCCCATAAATTGAGTTTAGTATTTGATATGATTAGCGGGAGATTTTTTAAAGTCCTTTGAATCCAATTGGTGAAGGTGCTTGTTCGAACTCACTTTCCTTTTGCCGAAGCATTGCTAGTTCATCTAACTTTGTTGGCTTAATCAATGGACCAAGCGAATCCAAGTATGGCAATGGAGTGCCAGCCTGGTAGATTGAAAAATCTTTGATATTATCTCTGAAACTCTTCAATGGTTGACCTAGTCTAAGAATCCCAAGTTCTCGGCTCCTTTTTACCCGACTGATATCAAGCTCGATAGGAATGATTTCTTCTGTGCTTCCTGCCTCATACAGTACTCTCCCATCTGGTCCGCAGACAATTGAGCGGCCACTCCCACCGGTATCCAATCCGTTGACATCAAACAAAAAGCATTGATTGACACTCGCCATAGCTCTAGCAATCGATAGTTCGATGTCTCGATCTATCGTTCCTGTCAAGGTGGGATGCAAAATCACTTCTGCTCCCATCACGGTAAGGGTCCTGATAGTCTCCGGGAACCACATATCATAGCAAATAGATACGCCAAAACGACCAACTTTTGGCACATCAAATACGCAAAATTCATTTCCGGCTGTTACTCCAACTTCATAAGGGTAGAATGGGAACATCTTACTGTACCTGTTTACAATTTCGCCCGCTGGATTGATTACTGATGCTGTATTATAAATTAATCCGTCTTTCTTCTCAAAGATGGATCCAGGTAAAAGCCAGATTCCGTACTTCCTTGCCATTTCCTGCATTTCAAGCTCAAATGAGCATGGGACTTCTTGAGCCGTATGCAATAGAGGCCCAAAGGCACACAACTCACTAAATACGACCATCTCTACCCAAGGATAAAGATTCATAGTTATGTCAAGTTTCAGCTTCATCATTTCCACATTGGAATGGACTGCCGATACTTTCATTTGTATTCCTGCTACTGCGAATGGTTTCATACTTTGTTATTGATTTTATCTTTTATTTGATGTTCTAGAATGTCTAGCCCTGTATTTAGCTGCTCGTCAGTAATGACCAGCGGGGACAGTATTCTAATAATGTTTTTGTAAGTACCTGCACTGATAATGATCAACCCATTTTCTGCACAACCTTTGACTATAGCATTGCACAATTCACCATCGGGTTGTTGCGGATCTCCATTTTTTACGAATTCAATGGCGTTCATGGCTCCTAATCCTCTTGCGTCACCTACTTCCGGGCATTCATTTTTAATCTTTTCAAATCGTTCCATAACGATTCGACCCACTTCCTTTCCTCGGTCGTTGAGCTTGATGTCTTTCATGTACTGAATGGTAGCCAATGATGCGGCGCAGGCAATCGGACTTCCGATGTACGTTCCCCCAATTGTTCCTGGAGCTGCGGCATCCATGATTTCCGCCTTTCCAACCACCGCTGCAATTGGTAACCCAGATCCCATTGACTTGGCATAGGTACTCAAGTCTGGCTGTACATTGTAGTGCTGCCAACTTGCCCAGTGGCCAGTCCTTCCAAAACCACTTTGGATCTCATCTACGATAAGTATGATGCCATGCTGATCACAAAATTGACGAAGACCTTCAAAGTATTTTTGTGGAATCGGATTAAACCCGCCTTCACCCTGAACAGGTTCCACGATGACAGCGGCAATGTTTTTGGGATCGATCAGATTTTTGGTTGATTCATGAAGGTTTTTAAGATGAAGCGCCACAAACTCATCCATGGTTTTTCCTTCTGCATTTCGATAAAAATTTGGAAAAGGAATACGGTACACTTCAGGAGCAAATGGACCACACTCAAGTTTATAGTCTACCTTGCTGGTGAGGGTCATAGCCATCATCGTTCTGCCATGATAAGCATCCGTGAAGCAGAGTATAGCTTCTCTTTTAGTGGCTTGACGTGCAATTTTAATCGCATTTTCAACCGCCTCAGCACCTGTACTAATTAGCATCGCTTTCGTTTTTTGACCATGTGGAAGAATCTCGCAGAGTTCTTCACATAATTTGATGTAGGGTTCGTAGGTTACTACATTGAAGCTGGTATGGATGTATTTCGCTGCTTGCTCTTGAATCGCTTTGACAACAGGTTCAGGGCAGTGGCCCGCATTGACTACTCCGATTCCTCCAGCAAAATCTAGGATTTCTCTGCCATCTACATCTATAATAATGGCACCTTTGGCTTCTGTGACAGTAGCAGTATTAAATACGCCTACCCCGTTTGCGACAATATTTTTTCGCCTTTCTAATAAGGCTATAGAGTTACTCGTGTTTATGGACATTTTTTGTGGTTTGGACACTTTTATTATGACTAAAATTAATTTTTGAAGCAACATATTATTGCTTAGGATTTGGGTGATCTATGCAATTGACAGGGTGGAAATGAAAACTTTTGATCAACATGTCATTGTTACGACGAAAAAAATTTGACCAAAGAAAAAAGAGATTAGTTAAGTTTTAGTCCCGGCCTTTTTTATTTGATATATAAAGTGCTGTATTAAAATAATACCACCTAATTGATTTACTAAGTCTCTAACCTTAGAAAGGTTTTTGTAGAAACTAAAATTAGTGGGTGAAAAATCGACATGTTCCTAAGGTACAAAAAATATGTCAGGGATGGGCTATAAAAAAATATAATTATACCAATAGAAAAAATAAAATAAACTGGTATCCAAAATCCCGAAGAGCTAATCAACTCACTATTAGAAGTCTTTAAGCTCTATTTTTTTAATAATTTCCAATTTATCCAAGTTACTTTTTTAAGTAAAAAACTTAATAATGAGCTGATTGACTTACCAATTTACGATTTGTGACTTTTCTTTGATATCATTTAAGCGCTATTGTACCAAACAAGGCAAACTAAGACCAATTCCCTTTCAAAATTTCAACCATCTAGCCAATTTTCTTTCTGTAAAAGATAAAAGCAATTATGACTATTCGTCATGTCACACGTTCCAATCAAAATCGAAATTAAGATTTGGAATTGGAACCAATCCCCTCCGATGCGGGAGAGTGAAAGAGGCTGCCCCGAATAGCAGGTGGGATTTAATTAAGAAAATCAGCATTGAATTTGGCAGCGTGCAGGATTCCGATTAATCGTCACAGCACTATAGAATTTGGGCATTTAGGTCCCGATAGAGGTTAGAAAACTATTGCAAACCTATTCTCGACTCGGAATACAAATCATAGGCTGCAATTAGAGATTCAGTGCCGTTTGATTGCGGATAGATCCCAAAGTTTTTTATGGATTTCCGATCTTCCAGATAGATGGCTCGGTAGTTTTCTTCGAAAGCATCCCACAAGATCAGCATGTAATGGTATCCAATTTTGCTTGCTCGACCGACTTCCAGCCAGCTTTCAAAAAGTGATTCATCAAGGGATTTTGGATACTCTGCTCCTTCAAACATGTGGATTGGTTTAGCCAATGGTAATTATCCTGAAATCTAAGAATGAATTGTTGGTGAAGCAATTTTAGATAGCTTGAAGTATTTAGTCTTGGTTGATTTGATAACGGTTCCTTACGCATGCTAAATTCAAAATCAGAGTGGTTTTAGGTTTTTTCAAATGAAAATCGTTTCCAACCTCCCGCACACACAATCGTTTTCCAAAAATAATTTTGAGCGGGAGGCAGTAATATTCTTATTCTTTCTACTACCAATGTGTCGCACCCATGATACTAATGGATTGTATTTATTTCCATCAAAAAAAGGGCGAAATATCTTTCGCCCTTGCAATTATAGGTTAATTATTCATTATGAAGCAATTGAACCCCACTCCTTCTAGTCTTTTCAATTTTCTGGTTTACCCGAAAGTCTTGTTCTCACCCATATCTGGTTCTTCGCTGAGCACATTCGCTTTGGCGATCTTGAAGAGTTGAACCAGCTTGTTTTCGTCTGATTTCCAATGTTCTCCACTTTCAATTTTAATCTCCAGCATCGCCAAATTCGGATCATCTTTCCCTTTTGGAAACCAAGCTGCTACCCATTTATTCCAATAACGATCAATTAGACTTCGATCTTCGGTGAGATTGGCTTTACCGGAAAGCGAAACGTAAGTCTGATCGTCTGCATCTGCAAAAGTCAAACAAACGTCTCGATCACGCTGAATCTCGTACGCTTTAGCATCTGTCCGATCAGTAAAGAAATAGAGCGTGCCGTCATATTCGTCTTGAACCAAACTCATTGGTCTTCCTCTAAGCTTTTCTTCCAGATCATCGTGTGTGACCAGCATTCCAAATTTGATTTCTTTGATCAAATTCCATATAAGTTGTTTGTGTTCAGGACTAGACATAGTTGTTATTATTTTATTGATTTAATTGAATTGAAT
>JBBQDY010000076.1:0-10938 GCA_038320155.1 Cytophagales bacterium | reverse complement strand
GTCCATCTGCGCAACCATTTTTTCTGCACGGCTTTTTCGCTCCACTTTCCCCTGAGGCAATAATGCCAATTGGGAAATTTTGGCTGAAGTAAAGAGCATTGCAGAAGCGTTTTTACAAGCTGCTACACAAGCCCCGCAACCAATGCAAGTTGCCGCATCAAATGCCTCATCTGCAATCCGCTTCGGAATTGGAATTTCATTTGCATCTGGAACACCTCCTGTATTTACAGAGACATATCCGCCGGCTTGAATGATTCGATCAAATGCAGTCCGATTCACCACTAAGTCTTTTATTACCGGAAAAGCTTTAGCCCTCCAAGGTTCGATGGTGATCGTCTGTCCATCAGAGAAAGAACGCATATGGAGCTGGCAAGTGGTAGTCTGTAATGGACCGTGCGGTCTGCCATTTATATAGAGCGAGCAGCTGCCACAGATTCCTTCGCGGCAATCATGGTCAAAATGTACCGGGTCTTGACCCTTATCGGTAAGCTCTTCATTTAGCACATCCAACATTTCCAAAAAGGACATGTCAGTAGATATTCCATCTACAGGATAAGAAACAAAACCGCCTTTGTCTGAGGCATTTTTTTGTCTCCATATATTCAAATTAAGTTTCATCTGTCTGTGATTATTTTTTTAATAGTCAGAGGTAACCTTGCATAATACATCGCTCTTACAAATGCAGCTTGAGTCATGCTCGGTTTCATTTAGCTATGAATTAGTATCGTAGATTATTTATAAGATCGCTGCGTCAACTTCACATTCTCGAATTCCAGCGGCTCTTTCACCAACTCTTCTTCTTGACCTTCTCCCATGAATTTCCAAGCAGCTACATAAGCGTAGTTTTCATCATCTCGTAAGGCTTCACCTTCCGGAGTCTGATACTCTTCTCTGAAGTGGCCGCCACAAGATTCATTTCTGTTTAGCGCATCGTCAATCATCAGCTCTCCCAATTCAATGAAATCAGCTACCCGATTTGCCTTCTCCAGCGATTGGTTCAATTCTTCATTAGTACCCAACACCTTAACATCAGACCAGAATTCTTTCTTCAATGCCTTTATATCAGCTTTAGCTTTTTTCAAACCTTCTTCAGTTCGAGCCATTCCGCATTCATTCCACATGATTTTCCCTAATCGCTTATGAAAATGATCGACGGTTTTTGTACCGTTGATTTTGAGAAGTCGATCAATTCCAGCTTTTACTTTGTCGAGTGATTCTGCAAAAGCAGGATGCGAATCATCCACTTTCTTTGGTGGTGTCTGCGCCAAGTAATCTCCGATTGTATATGGAGCTACGAAGTATCCATCAGCCAAACCTTGCATCAATGCCGAAGCTCCAAGTCTGTTTGCGCCGTGATCTGAGAAGTTTGCTTCTCCCAAAGCATAAAGGCCTGGGATATTTGTCATCAAATTATAATCAACCCAAAGTCCGCCCATCGTATAGTGAACTGCTGGATAAATCATCATTGGCGTTTGGTAAGGGTTCTCGCCGGTAATCTGCTGATACATATCAAACAAATTGCCATATCTAGCTCGGATTGCATCTTCCGAATCCCGAGCAATTGCGTCTCTGAAGTCCAGGAATACTGCCTCTCCCGTCTCATTGACACCTCTCCCTTCGTCACAAACTTCTTTCGCATTTCTAGAGGCCACATCACGAGGCACAAGGTTTCCAAAACTTGGATATTTACGTTCTAGGAAATAATCCCTATCCTCATCTTTAATGTCTGCTGGTTTGATCTGCTTTTTACGAAGCTTCTCGGAAGTTTCAACAGTTTTAGGCACCCAAACTCGACCGTCATTTCGAAGTGACTCGGACATCAAGGTCAATTTAGACTGATGATCTCCTGAGACTGGAATACATGTCGGGTGGATCTGAGTGAAGCAAGGATTAGCAAACAAAGCTCCTTTTTTATGTGCTCTCCATGCAGCAGTCACGTTTGATCCCATTGCATTAGTAGATAGGAAAAAGACGTTTCCATATCCTCCGGTACACAATAGAACTGCATGTGCGGCGTGGGTCTCAATAGCCCCAGTGATTAGGTTTCTTGTGACAATACCTCTAGCATGTCCATCGATAGTCACTACTTCCATCAACTCAGTTCTTGGAAAAAGCTTCACTTTTCCATTGGCTACTTGACGGCTCAAAGCAGAATAAGCACCCAAAAGCAATTGCTGTCCCGTTTGACCACGAGCATAAAATGTTCGGGAAACCTGAGCTCCACCAAATGATCTATTCGATAGCAATCCGCCATACTCTCGTGCGAATGGAACTCCTTGTGCCACGCATTGATCAATTATGCTTACGGAGACTTCAGCAAGACGGTAAACATTTGCCTCCCTAGAACGGTAGTCTCCACCTTTGATGGTGTCATAGAATAATCTAAATACAGAGTCACCGTCGTTCTGATAGTTTTTCGCAGCGTTGATCCCACCTTGAGCAGCAATGGAATGTGCTCTTCTCGGGCTATCCTGGAAACAGAAAGCTTTGACATTGTAACCCAACTCGGCAAGTGAGGCTGCGGCAGATGCTCCAGCCAAACCTGTTCCTACCACGATGACGTCGTATTTTCTCTTGTTTGCCGGATTGACCAGCTTACTGCTAAACTTATGCTTGGTCCATTTTTCTGCCAACGGGCCTGAAGGTATTTTAGAATCTAGTATCATACGGGACTATTATTAGCTCAATGATGTGAAATAGATGTAAATAGGCATACTGGCAAATAAAATCGGAACCAGAATGCTATATAATTTACCCAAAACCTCAATGGCCGGGGTATATTTTTTGTGATTCAAACCCAAAGTTTGGAATGCGCTTGCAAATCCATGAGAGAGGTGAAAGGAAAGAAATCCCATTGCAATTACATAGAGTGCTACCATCCATTCCTGCTGGAATGCTTGCGAAACTACGTAATAAAGGTCCTTATATTCTTCCCCTTCATAAGTTACCAAAGGAACGTCACCCCAGTGCATTTGAAACCAGAATGTATACATGTGACCGGCTAAGAATACAAGGATGACTGTTCCTAAAATCCCCATATTTCTTGAGGACACAGTGCTGTTTTTGGAAGCCTTAGTTTCAGAATATCCGATTGGTCTAGCGGTTTTATTCTTAATGCTAAGGATGATGGAATAAATCACGTGTCCTATAATGGAAATATAGGTCACATAAGATAGTATTTTGACTGCGGGATTGGTGGTCATAAATTTAGCATAAATATTAAATGCCTGTCCCCCATCCCCTTGGAATAACAAAAGATTACCCGAAACGTGACCTGTTAAAAACAGGATAAGGAAGAGTCCGGTCAATGCCATGATCAATTTCCTGCCCAATGTGCTACTCAAGGTTTTTGTAACCCAGCTCATACAATTTTTAAGATTAAATTTAGAATGAATTCGATGAATTAAGTTGCCAAATTTACATTTGGAACTGCTAGTAAACAATTCGTTCGGAATTCGATCTCTTATTTCAAAAGGTTCTAAATAAAACTCAAATCATTCTGCTCAATACCTTTGTCAATGACAAAATAACGGAGTGTTTAATTTTATTGTTTGATTTTATCGTGATTATCTACTTACTTCCATTTATTTCGTACAAATGAAATTAGGAGCAAAAATGACCACTAATTCAACTTTTACTCCGTTATATTGTTTCTGAATAGTAATGAACCTGAATGATACCTATGAAATTTAAAATCTCACTCGGACTTTTGATTTTTTTGTTTTTTGCCGGAATCTCATCCAGCTGGGCCACACACATCCGTGCTGGGGAGATTATTGCGGAGCGGATTTCTGTACAGACTCTAGAGTATCGGATTATCGTAGTCGGCTACACAGATACTCGATCTAGTGTGGTCTTCGGTCCAGGAACCATCAATTTTGGTGATGGCAGAGAAGAACAATTAAATACAGAAAGCGCTTTTTCCTTGGTAGAAAGCCTCGGTAACCAAATTGAAAAAAACACTTACGTAATCACCCACACCTTTCAAGGACCGGGAAATTATACCATCCGTTTTCTGGAATTTAACCGAAATGCTCTGACTTTGAACATGGACAATTCTGTGGATACTCCTTTTTATGTTGAAACAAAAATTACTATCGATCCATTTATCGGGGTAAATAACTCTCCCGTTCTTACCATCCCTCCAGTGGATAACGGTGCTGTGAATGTCCAATTCATTCATAATCCTGGAGCTTATGATCCAGATGGAGACAGCTTGGCCTATGAGATGGATGTCCCAAAACAAAACTTTCAGCGTCCAGTAAATAACTACAGAAGCCCTGCTTCACCTGAATTTAGCAGAAGTCAACAGAACGGGACGACCCCTGCTTTTCTTACAATACACCCAATTTTTGGGGATTTAATCTGGGATGCTCCCGGTACAGCTGGACAATTTAATGTGGCCTTTCGAATCAAAGAATATAGAAAATTGAACGGGAAGTTTGAGCTCATCGGCTATGTAGTCCGAGATATGCAGATTATCATTGAAAACTCTAATAACAAACGCCCTGAGCTGCTTCTACCCCCTGATCTTTGTGTAGTGGCAGGAACAAAAATTGAGGAAATCATTCAAGGTTCAGACCCAGATGGCGACCCTATTCGAATTGAGGTTTATGGAGAGCCTATGGAGATCAACGCCTCTCCCGCTTCCTATTCTCCGGTAAGTGTCTTTCAGAAGAGTCCAGGAATTATCAATTTCACTTGGCAAACAGTCTGTAATCACGTCCGTGCTCGAGAATATGAAGTCCGTGTTCGAATCACCGATCAGCCAAAATCTGGTCCCGCTCTGGTGGATATTAAAACCTGGAGAATAAAAATCATTGGACCGCCACCGGTATTTGATGAGATAGAACAGCAATCTGGCAGGTCTGTTGAGCTGAATTGGGATCCGTATGTCTGCGCCAATTCAGCACAGGAAATGCAGATTTGGAGAAGAATCAATTCTAATCCGTACCTACCAGACAGTTGCGAAACAGGAATACGGGCAGGATATGAACTTATCGGCACGACCAATATGCAAACGACCAACTTCCTCGACCTGAATGGTGGAGATGGACTGGCGCCTGGAAATACCTATTGCTACAGATTAGTTGCGGGATATCCACAGCCGAGAGCAGGAGAAAGCATCGTGTCAGAGGAAATCTGTGTTACCATTGATGTCGATGTACCAATCATTACTAATGTAAGCATCGAAGCAACTGACCCGACTGCTGGAGAGATTTTCGTCAAATGGACGCCTCCTTATGACATTGATCGAACACAATTCCCTGGTCCTTTTACCTATGAGCTTTTCAGGCGGACGGGTTTTACAGGCAATACAAATCAGATCTCTCTAGGAATCACTGCTGACACCTTATTTACCGACACGGGAATTAATACGGAGGATGTAGTTCACAACTATAAGGTAGTGCTACTCGATCGTGGGACAAGAATTGACACTTCAACTTCTGCCTCATCTGTCAGACTAGAGCCTACTATTATTAACCAAGCGATCGAGCTGAATTGGACCTTTAATGTTCCTTGGAATAACCTGGTGGCAGAATTCAAACATGACGTTTATAGAAACCGAACAGATGCAGCAGCTCAGGATGCGGCCACTTTTGTAAAGATTGCAGAAGTCGATGTGACTCAAAACGGTTTCAGATTCTTAGATGATGGTAGCTTTAATGGCGCTCCTTTGGTCAAGGAAATTGAATACTGTTACTACGTAATCACAAAGGGTTCTTACAATGTTCCTGGCTTACTATATCCTTTGGAAAATAAATCTCAGATCATTTGTGCCAAGCCAGATGATAATCGCTTGCCTTGCCCTCCAGTCTTGACTTTTGAAGGACCTGTCTGTGAAGAGTATGTCGCAGAGCTTGCATGCAATGTGAATACCTATTTCCACGACTTAAGTTGGACTCCTAATTTCACTGGAGAGTGCGATGATCAGCTGAGTGGTTATAATTTGTATTTCACCTCAGATGGAGAAGAAGGCGAATTCCAGCTATTAACACAACTCACCGCTATACAACTAGAGACTAGGATAAACAATCTCACCAATTACCGAGGGTGTTATTACATCACGGCAGTGGATCGATCTGGAAATGAAAGTGAGCCAAGCAATGTGGTTTGCGTAGAAAATTGTCCAAACTATGAGCTTCCAAATGCTTTCACTCCAAACGGAGATGGACTCAATGATACATTCATGGCCTTCGATAATCCATTTGCAAAATGTCCGAGATTTGTGACGGGAGTAGAAATTTTCATCGTCAATCGTTGGGGTGCTGAAGTATTCTCTTATAATAGTTTGGAGTCTAACGAGAATGATGTGTTTATCCGTTGGGATGGAAGTGACAAGAACGGGAACGAGCTTCCTGCAGGCACGTATTTCTATTCTGGAACTGTCATGTTTGATGTCCTAGATCCTACTCAACAGGCACAATCGCTTAAAGGCACAATTCAAATTCTAAGATGATAGAGAAGCCTTCCATCATTTTCTTTGATGGAGTGTGTAACTTATGTAATGCCTCAATTGACTTCATCATTAAGCGAGACAAAAACAATCGCTTTCTGGTGGGAGCACTTCAGGATGAACACAGCCGAAAAGTTCTGGCTCAATATCAAGTAAATGAAAACTATTTGGATTCTCTCGTGCTGCTTCAGGATGGGGATATCCATTATAAAAGTACCGCTGCATTGAAAATAGCCAGAGCACTTTCGGGTCTCTGGCCAATTTTTTATCCGCTTATAAATCTTCCTCAAGGTTTTCGGGACACCATCTACGATTGGATTGCTTCCAATAGATATTCTTGGTTTGGAAAGAAAAACACCTGCCGACTTCCTACACCCGAAGAGCGCGCTAAATTCCTGTCTCCAGAAAACTATTCAGCTTAAAAAGCCTGAATAATTATCCAGTAAAGCGGCATTCCCAAGGTAATATTGAACGGGAAAGTGATCGCCAATGCCATTGGGATATACAAGCCTTCGTCAGCTTCTGGATTGGCAAGTTTCATTGCCGCTGGCACTGCGATGTAGGATGCGCTTGCCGCCAGGATGGCAAAAATAAATCGATCACCTGCAGCATCAGCTATCCAATAGCTCAAGAATGCAACAATCACCCCATTAATCAAGGGGATCAGAATCGCAAATACAGTTGAGAAGTACCCGTATTTGAAAAAGGTCTTTAACTTTTTCCCACTCGTTATCCCCATATCCAGCAGGAACACCGCCAGAAACCCTTTGAAAATATCCGTTACGAAAGGTTTGATTCCTTCCGCCTGCTTTTCATCGGCAATTAAACCGATGACCAAACTTCCTAAAATCAACAAAACGCTCCCATTGGTAAAGGCGTGAACGATAATGTTTTTGAGACCTCCTTCAGGTTTCTTATCTGAATATTTCTGGAGTAAAATCACACCCGATATAATTGCCGGAGCCTCCATCAAGGCCATCACAGCGACCATGTGACCACCGAATGGAACTCCTTGTAAATCCAAAAAGGCAACCGCTGCCACAAATGTCACAGCACTAATCGAACCGTAAGCTGCTGCAATTGCAGCGGAATTCGCCGCATTTAATCTTCGCTTGAGAATAAAAAAAGTATAAAACGGCACTACTGCTGATAGTGCAATACCGAAAAGCAATGCCCAAAAAATACTTAAGTCGAAACTACTGTGGGAAAGCTCCTGACCACCTTTGAAACCGATCGAGAGCATCAGGTACAAAGCGATAAACTTTGAACTGGTTGGTGGAATTTCCAGATCACTTTTGAGTCGAACCGCAAGAATACCCAAAACGAAGAACAGCAGGCTGGGATTCGTAAGGTTATTGATCAAAATCTGAAAATCCATAACACAAATATTTCAAAGAAAATCATAAAAATAAAACAAACCCATAAGTTTTTTTTATTCGTAAGTAATTTTGTATTTAATTTATTTATGAATATCTCGCTCACACAGCTCAAAGCCCTGAAGGCAATCTCTCAGCATGAGAGCATTACCAGCGCCGCCAAGTCTATGAATATGACGCAGCCGGCAGTCTCCATTCAGTTGAAAAATCTACAGGAACAGTTTGAAGTACCGCTGACAGAAATCATCGGAAAGAAGATTCACATCACCGAATTCGGCCAGGAGCTAGTAGAAATGGCCGATCGGATATTTGCTGATGTGAATCGAATCGAGCAAAAAATGCTGGAATTAAAGGGCCTTTTGGCTGGAAAGATTCGCATCTCCGCAGTTTCCACAGGGAAGTATATCATCCCCTATTTGATGGCTGACTTTATGAAGATCAATCCTCATGTAGAAATCAATCTAGAGGTTTCAAATCGCCATCAAGTTTTGGCGCATTTGGAAGAAAACACAACGGATCTGGCACTGTTATCGGTCAATTTGCCCAACGAGGAGGATTTTGAGAGTATAATTTTAGAGGAAAACAAATGGTACCTCGCTTGCACTCCAGCTCTGGCAGAGAAGTTTCAAGAGGAAATCAATGCTAACAATTGGGATAAAGTCCCTTTTATCCTTCGGGAAAAAGGATCTGGTACACGCTCCAAAATGGAGGATTTTTTCAAGTCCAGAAATATCAATGTGGATAGTAAACTTGAGTTAGCTACCAATGAAGCCGTAAAGCAGGCAATTATGGCAGGATTGGGCGCTTCTATTCTTTCCAACTTCTCCATGAGCCAAGAGATCGCAGACAGTCGAATCACCATACTTAAGTATCCAGGGTTTCCAATGAAGTCATCTTGGAAACTCGTTTGGCTCAAACAAAAGCGGCATTCTCCGGCAGTTCTGGCTTTCATCAAGTGGATTTCTGAGAACAAAAAGGAGATTTTTAGTAGTCACTTCAATACGTTTAAGGATTAAATCGGGATTTTGACTTATCGAAAAGGTCTATATTTGTCGCTCCAACCAAAAATCGATTTAATGAAGGCATTTGTTTTCCCGGGCCAAGGCGCCCAATTTCCCGGTATGGGAAAAGCCCTTTATGAAGAAAATCCTGAGGCAAAAGCATTATTTGAGCAAGCCAATGAAATCCTAGGATTCCGGATCACAGACATCATGTTTGAAGGATCCGATGAGGAGTTGAAGCAGACTAAAGTCACTCAACCTGCTATTTTTATCCATTCCGTAATTCTTGCCAAAACAACCCCAGATTTCGCACCAGATATGGTAGCGGGTCATTCGCTGGGTGAATTTTCTGCCTTGGTGGCCAATGGAACCTTGTCCTTTCAGGACGGTTTGAGATTAGTTAACCAACGAGCCTTGGCCATGCAGGAAGCTTGCGAAATCAATCCTTCTACCATGGCCGCCATCCTCGGTTTACCTGATGAAAAAGTTGAGGAAATCTGTGCTTCCATTACCGAAGAGATTGTAGTGCCGGCAAATTATAATTGTCCAGGTCAATTAGTCATATCGGGTTCAAATCGCGGAATTGAGATTGCCTGTGAGAAAATGAAAGAGGCCGGTGCCAAACGAGCGCTGCCCTTGCCAGTTGGAGGAGCTTTTCATTCACCATTGATGCAGCCTGCAGCCGAAAAGCTCAAAGCAGCCATTGAGTCAACCAAATTTAATCACCCAATTTGCCCTGTATATCAAAATGTGAGTACCACAGCGGTAATTGAAGTAAGTGAAATCAAAGCAAATCTGATCGCACAATTAACGGCCCCTGTGAAATGGACTCAATCGGTTCAAAACATGGCGAAAGACGGAGCAATCCAATTTGTAGAATGCGGTCCTGGAAAAGTACTTCAAGGGCTTGTTAAAAAAATCCATCCGGAAGCAGAAGTTTCTGGACTTTAAAAAACAAAACCCGCTCACAAAGCGGGTTTTGTTTTGAAAGTATTTTAACCACAATGGCCACAAAGTTTTCACGAAGGAACCTAAAGCAATTAGTTTTGAACAAATGCTTCAAGCGTTAAAATGGACTGCCAGCCTACACTAGGTAGATCTTCGGTCTTGTCCTATTCTTTTTTCTAGCTTTTTGTTTTGCTGCTTCTCTAAAAACATTTTGAACGTCTGCTTAATTTTACTTGAAATAATTTTCTGTCTCTCTTAATGTCTCCTCAGCATCAAAAGTCTTTGAAGAGTCTTTCCGATAATGATCCATTCGTTCGTTGACAACAGATTTTTGCCAGACTTCAACTGAGGTATCCTCTGACTCCTCTTTTTTAAGTCTTTTCAATAATTCCTCCCATTTAGCTATTGGAGTAAAAACTCCAGCATTTTCACCTTTATCATCCTTTAATTATTGAACATTCATTTGTCAGTTTTTTAAGTCATTGATGGAATTTACACTTTTTCCGAGATTCGATCAAAAGCCTCGATCGCGAACTTTTGAATCTACAACGCGCTAACCTCACTTTCATCATCACAGTCATTTAGCAGCCGCAAACTACTTTTTCCCAAAACTGGGTGAACAAAATCTGGCAAGATTTCCGCAAGTGGCACCAATACAAACTTTCGAGTCGCAATCGCTGGATGTGGGATAGTTAGCGTTCCTGTTTGGATCACTTGATCATCAAAAAAAAGAATGTCGATATCCATGGTCCGGTCGCCCCATTGCGTAATCCGCTGTCTTCCCAGATTATTTTCAATGATTTGGAGGTTTTCCAAAAGCTCTTCTGGGGCTAAATCAGTTTCCAGCACAATCACTTGATTTAGAAATGAACCTTTCGCAACACCTCCCCAAGCGGCGGTTTCATAGACACTCGACTCCAAAACTATGTTCCCTAGTTTCTTGCATTGATTAATTGCCGATTTCAGCAATAATTCTCTATCTCCAACATTCCCACCTAACCCAATTAATGCCTTTTTGAACATTTTCAATTAGAAATAGCTTTTGTAAACTCGGGCTAAAATAGGTTATTTTGCGGCTCTAATAAATCTACATATGAAATTCTTAGGAAATGTTTTGGCAGTTATTGTTGGCCTTTTTGTATTTGGCATCATCAGT
>JBBQDY010000075.1:0-10959 GCA_038320155.1 Cytophagales bacterium | reverse complement strand
AAAATATCCAGTTCCGTCGGGTTTGGGCTGAAGATCCAGAAATACCTTTCGATAACCTGGCAGATTCGGATCTGTGACTCGGTTTGTTCCAGGGCCTCCTGAACTGATTGGGAATTGCCCGCCAGGATTTAAGCCATCATTGCCCGTTGTCATTGTTTTCCGGCCTACCAAAAAAGCATAGCCCGAAGTCCCATTTCCCGGACCTCTAATGGCAATCGCATTTGGCACTAAGTCTGCACCTGCTCCTGGAAATCCTCCTACCTTATTTTCAGCCGTGTTTCCAAAATTCCCAAACTCATCAAAACCTATTCCGATGTACCCTCTTGATAAACCAGGATCGTTCTCCTTTTGAGCGTAGCCAAGAGAACCACCAAATCCCCCAGCAGTAAAGACTGGCACATCTGCATCAAAAAGAAAGAAAGAAATACCGTCTGCCCTATTTACGATGTCTCCCCCATAGCTAAAATATTCAAATGAAGCTTTGATCCCAAACACAGAAGGGAAAGGGATATCGATATATACATAGCCACGCTGGTTGGTTTGGTTTTCTGTGAGTCGCAAAACGCCATCGATTAATCGGGCATTACCACCAAATACCGTTGCCTCCTGAGTCGAAGAGCCATCAAAAGGCTCACAATAAGGAAATCCTATTTGACCATAGGAATTATGAATGATAAATATAAAGAGAAAAATAAGCGACAGAGATCGCATCTTAAGTTTTTTGGATTGGTTGAATATCAAAAATATACTTGGAAATCTAAGCATACAAAAAAGCCTTTCAATTTGTGTTGAAAGGCTTTCATATTTATCTTAAAATCGTTTGCTCTCGATCTGGACCGATGGAGACCAACTTAATTGGAACTCCCAACTCATTTTCTAAATAAGTTACGTAGTCTTTTAATTCAATTGGGAAGTCAGCATATTCTCTGATTCCTTTCAAAGAAGTAAACCAACCTTTCATCGATTGATAAACTGGCTTGACATCAAGGTCAGAAATCTCGAAGCTTAAACGATCGATTCGCTCACCTGTCGGCAATTCATAATGTGTGCATACTTTGATTTCGTCGAAAATATTGAGCACATCACCTTTCATCATGAATAGCTGAGTGACTCCATTGATCATAATTGAGTAACGCAAAGCCGGAAGATCTAGCCAACCACATCTGCGAGGACGTCCAGTGGTACTCCCAAATTCATTTCCTTCCTTTCGCATGGCTTCTCCAGTAACATCGAAAAGCTCGGTCGGAAATGGTCCACTGCCCACTCGAGTACAATATGCTTTGAAGATTCCAAACACCTCTCCTATTTTAGATGGAGCTACACCCAATCCGGTACACGCCCCGGCGGTCATGGTACTGCTACTTGTCACAAATGGATAAGAACCAAAGTCAATATCTAATAGTGACCCTTGCGCACCTTCAGCTAAGATTCTTTTATTTGAAGCTAACGCATCGTTGACGACATATTCACTATCGATCAGATTCAGCGTTTTGAAAAAATCAACAGCAGCAAAGAACTGCTCCTCCATTTCGGGTAACGCATCAGTTGGATGATTGTAAAACGAAAGTGTTGTTTTATGCTTTTCGACTAAAGTTTGATATTTCTCTTTGAAGTCTGGATTTAGGATATCCCCAACACGCAAGGCAGTTCTACCAATTTTATCTTGGTAAGTCGGTCCTATACCTTTCAGTGTAGATCCAATTTTTTTATCCCCCTTGGCAGTTTCCATTGCTGCATCGAGAAGTTTGTGTGTTGGAATAATGATCGTTGCTTTCTTTGAGATTACCAGGTTCTTCATGTAATCAATGGAAAACTTCGCCAAACCATCTATTTCTTTTTTAAGAACGATAGGATCGAGGACTACTCCATTTCCAACTATATTGAGAATATTTGATCTGAAAATCCCTGATGGAATCTGATGCAGGACATGCTTTATGCCATCAAATTCCAGTGTATGTCCAGCGTTTGGTCCACCTTGAAATCGTGCAACGATCTCGTATTTAGGAGCTAAAACATCTACAATTTTTCCTTTTCCTTCATCTCCCCACTGGAGACCCAGAAGTACATCCATCTTCATTTGATGTTCGGTCTAAACGGTTTACTAAGTCTTTTTGAAGCGTGAAATAGCCGATAAGCCCATAGAAAACCAAGGATTGAAAGATTTTTATTATCAGAATAGGTCTATGGACATCAATTTAAACATTCGTCCTGTAGCTAAATTTCAGGAAGTGAATGACTTCTTGAATTCTTCTACAGAGTCAAATACAGTAAAAATATTATTCAGCTTGGTGATGATCAGGAGTTTTCTGACATGCTCCGAAGGTGCTGTAAGATAAACTTCCCCTCCAACATTTCTCATTTTGGTCAACATGGTAATTAGAAGACCTATTCCGCTTGAACTGATGTACCTCACCTCGCTCAAATCGATCACAAAATTTTTTGCGCCTTCTTGAATCGCATCAGAAACGATTTCTACCAGTTTTGGTCCCACCTCATCTCCTATCAAATCGCCTTGAATAAAGAGGTAATTCGCTAGATCGTCTTTGGAGGAGTTGAATGTAAGTTTCATGAGGTCTTTGTTATTTTATTTATACAATTTTCGTTGCTGCAATTTCCATAGAGGATCAAGGAATGATGCAATACTTTGAAGTTTAGAATTTCTCCTACGGTGTTTTGGATGTTTTGGATGCGTGGATCGCAAAATTCCAAGACCTCATTACAAGTCACACAGATTAGGTGATCATGCTGCTTGAAGCCATACGATTTTTCAAACTGGGCTAGATTTTTACCGAACTGATGCTTCGTCACCAAATCGCATTCTACGAGAAGATCAAGCGTATTATATACAGTTGCCCTACTCACGCGATAGTTCTTATTTTTCATACTGATGTAAAGTGACTCCACATCAAAATGACCTCCACGACTATAAATCTCTTCTAGGATAGCATAGCGCTCGGGAGTTTTTCTAAGCTTTTGGTTTTCGAGGTAAGCGGTAAAAATTTTCTTAACCTCTTCGAAATGGGCAATATTTAAAGGCATCTTCTGCGTTTTTTTCAAATATAACTCTAGTACGGAATAAATGATTCATCAGATCAATCAAACCTGGTCACCTTCAGGATCCCTTCCACCTTTACAAGATTTAAAATCAATTTATCTAAATGGCTGGTATTGTTTACATACAATTTGATCGTGCCCTCAAAAATGCCCGCATCAGAGTCAACCGTTATTGACCTCATATTTACTTTCAATTCATTCGAAATCACTTTGGTCAGATCATTAATTAAGCCTACCCTGTCAGTTCCCACGATCCGCAATCCTGCTAGAAAAGCTATTTCTCTTTGGCTAGTCCACCGGGCTTTTATGACTCGATTCCCGTGATTAGAAAGCAGTTCGAGCGCGTTAGGACACGAAGTTCGATGAATCTTGATTCCCTCATTCACTGTGACAAATCCAAAAACATCATCACCCGGAATCGGATTGCAGCATTTTGCCAAGACATAATCCACCACGTCCATGTCCTCCCCTATTAAAAGTTGATCATGATCAGGACCTTTAAGGCTTTTTATTTCTTTGGTAAATGAAGATTCGTCTTTTACCTTTTCCTGATTTCCCTTGTTATTAAGTTGTTGAGATTCCTTAAACTCTTTGAATGACTTGATCGTGGTTGGGTCAATTGTACCTTTTCCTACCCGATAATAAAATTCATTGCCAGTCTTCAGTTCAAAATAGGCACGTAGCTTATCAATGTTTTCGGAGTTAAACTCCATTTTCATCTGCTTGAGTTTCCGCTGCACAATCTCTTTCCCATCAAGAATCGCAGATTTTTTATCTTCGCGAAGTGCATCTTTTATTTTGGCCTTTGCTCGTGAGGTAACGACAATAGACAACCAATCTTCTGTAGGTTTTTGCTTATTGGAAGTCAGAATTTCTACCTGATCCCCATTTTTCAGCTTATGGGAGATCGGAACTAGGCGTTGGTTGACTTTGGCCCCAATACATTTGGCACCTACTTGAGTATGAATCTCGAATGCGAAATCTAAGGCAGTCGATCCAAATGGCAAGACTTTGAGTTCGCCTTTGGGAGTGAAAACAAAGACTTCCTCGTGAAAAAGGTTGCCTCGGAAATCATCCATGAATTCGATCGCATTGCCATCGTTGGATTCCAACAAGCCCCGAACTTGAGTGATCCAATCATCAAGGCCTTTCGGTGCTTTGGAGCCCTCTTTGTCTTTATACTTCCAATGAGCAGCATATCCCCGCTCGGCGATTTCATCCATTCTGCTGGTACGTATCTGCACTTCCACCCATTGACCGGTATTACTCATTACAGTAGTGTGGAGTGATTCGTATCCGTTAGATCTGGGCGTACTGATCCAATCTCGAAGACGATCCGGATTTGGTCGATAAAAATCCGTCACGATGGAATAAACCTGCCAGGAGTCTGCCTTTTCATTCTCGAATGCACTCTCCAAAATGATTCGCACTGCAAAAAGATCATAGACCTCCTCGAATGGAATCCCCTGTTTTTTCATCTTGTTGAAAATGGAATACACTGACTTTGGTCTTCCCTTGATCACAAAATTCAATCCCTGACGTACCAGCTCATCCTCGATAGGTTGGATAAAACTTTTGATAAACTTATTTCGGTAAGTCTTGGACTCATTTATTTTGAATACAATTTCCTTATAGGTATTGGTATCTGTGAACTTGAGATATAAATCCTCCAGTTCTGATTTGATCGTATACAATCCTAGACGGTGAGCTAGCGGAGCATAGAGATACATGGTCTCCGAGGCTATTTTGAGCTGCTTATGGCGCGGCATACTGCCAAGAGTACGCATATTATTCAATCGATCTGCAAGTTTGATCAAGATGACACGCACATCATCAGAAAGCGTCAGAAGCATTTTTCTAAAATTCTCAGCCTGCTGCGAACTTCCATAATCGAACACCCCCGATATTTTGGTCAGACCATCAATGATCGTCATGACTTTGTATCCAAAATCCCGCTCAATATCCTCCAGTTCCCAATCGGTATCTTCGACCACGTCATGAAGTAGTGCTGACACTATAGAGGTTGTCCCTAGGCCAATTTCCTCCACGCAAACAAGGGCAACTTCCAAAGGATGGTAGATATAAGGCTCCCCTGACTTTCTACGCATGTCCTTATGCGCTTCCATCGAGATGTTGAAGGCTTTCTTAATCAATTTGGCATCACCTTCCTTCAATGTTGGTTTGGCTTGCCTGAGTAGCCTACGGTACCGTTTTAATATTTCTTTTCGCTCTTCTTCTAAATCTACTTGGACCATACATTAGAAATTTAACATAAAAATAAGGCGATAGGCAAACCCTTTTTTATTTCTTGTTTTTTTCTGTGTTCGTTCTTGCAAAATAATTTTATGTACTTACATTTGCATCCACAATCACAAAAACAGAAGAGAAAAGTCTTTTCGAATGTTTTGAGATGTACTGCGGATGTGGCGAAATTGGTAGACGCACTAGACTTAGGATCTAGCGCCGCGAGGCATGGGGGTTCGAGTCCCTCTATCCGCACGATTACAGAACCCTCAATCACTAGACTGTTTACAGCATCGTGATTGGGGGTTTTTAGTTAAAACTTAATTTAAATTTTAGAGCATTGGAAATCACATTAGACAAGCATTCTGTAAATCAAGCTTCAATTAAAATTAAATTATCAGAAGCGGATTACCAACCTAAGGTGGAAGCAAAACTTAAGGAATACGCCAGAAAAGCAAACATCAAAGGATTCAGACCGGGCAAAGCACCGATCTCCATGGTGAAAAACATGTATGGCACTTCGCTTTTGGTTGAAGAAATCAACAGTATCCTAGGTGAATCACTGAATGGTTATTTGAAAGAGCAAACCTTCAAAATCTTAGGAGATCCACTTCCAGTAGCAAAGCAGGAAGATACGATCGATTGGAAAACCCAAAAAGAATTTGATTTTGAGTACAAAATCGGCTTCGTCGATGGAATCGAATTACCTCTGGACAAGATCACAGCAACCAAGTATAGCATCAAGGTTGACCAAAAGTTAATCGACGAGACCTTAGAAAACTTAGTTTCCCAGTACGGAAACATAACAAATCCTGAAGTAAGTGAGGAAACTGATTCTATATATGGTGATTTAGCCAGCGTAGCTACTGAATTCAAAAAATCAGTTTCTCTGGATTTGACTAAAATCACAAAGAAACTAGCTGGCAAATTTACAGGTATCAGCAAAGACGCTGTGATTGAGTTTGAAGATAAGGACGTAAAGAAAGATCAGTGGGAAGAAGCTTTCGGATTGGAAGCAGAAGAGGCTGATCAGGCTACCGGTGCATTGACTTTCACAGTAAAGAATATCAACCGAACTGAAAAGGCCGAGATGAACCAGGAATTTTTTGATAAAATTTTCGGCCCAGATCAAGTATCCTCTGAGGAGGAGTTTATTGCCAAAGTAAAAGAGACCCTTCAAGGAAATTATGACCGTGAATCAAAAGTATTCACTGAAGAGGAATTGAAGAAAGAACTAATAGCAAAAGCAAAAATCGATCTCCCTGAAACCTTCCTTAAAGAATGGTTGATTGAAGCGAACAAAGGCAAAGTAACTCTAGAAGATGTAGAGAAGGAGTTCCCGCTTTATGCAAAGCAATTGACTTGGTCATTAATCTCCAATCATCTTGCAACTGAAAATAAGATTCAGGCAGAACATGGAGAAGTTCTTGAAAAAACCAAGCAAATGGTGCGCGAGCAATTTGCGTCTTCTGGCCTAGGTTCTCAGATGGAAGACAGCATGGACATGTTTGTCGATAATTACCTGAAAGGTGAAGAAGGACAGAACTATAGGAACATGCTTACTTCAGTTCAGAATGACAAGGTTCTTTCATTTGTAGAAAACCAGGTCAAATTGACTGAAAAAGAAATCAGCATTGATGAATTCAAGGAACTTTTAGCAAAGTAATTTGCTTAAATCGATAGAAAAAAGTCCTTGTTTAAGGGCTTTTTTTATTTTTGCTAACTACAACTACTAGAAAGATGATTAACAAAGAAGAATTCAGAAAATACGCCGTCCACAATCAGGGTGTCAGCGGAACAGCTTTTGACCAATACACGCAGCATATTGAAAATATGACCCGATCTGTCATCGAGGAGCGTCCACAAAATTTTAGAGAAATTGATGTTTTTTCTCGCTTGATCATGGACCGAATCATATTTCTTGGTACAGGAATAGATGATCACGTTGCCAATATCATCGTCGCACAGTTGTTGTTTCTTGAGTCTGTAGATTCTAAAAAAGATATATTGCTTTATGTCAATAGCCCGGGTGGATCGGTAACTGCTGGGTTGGGAATCTATGACACGATGCAGTATATTGGTCCAGACGTAGCTACGATCTGTACGGGAATTGCAGCTTCAATGGGAGCTGTTTTGCTTGCAGGTGGAGCAAAGGACAAGCGATCAGCTTTGAAACATGCTCGGGTGATGATCCACCAACCATCAGGAGGAATGCAAGGTCAATCGACCGATATGGAAATATCCCTTAAATTAATCTTATCCATGCGTCAGGAATTATACCAAATCTTGGCTGACCATACTGGAAAAACTTACGAAGAAATCGACCGGGATTCTGATCGAGATTATTGGTTGAAAGCACCCGAAGCAAAAGCTTACGGTCTGATCGATGAAGTATTAGTAAAAAACAAATAAGAAATGGCTCAAGTAACCTGTTCGTTTTGCGGCAGAAATAAGAAAGATGTTGATCTGATGGTGTCGGGAATTTCCGCACACATCTGCAATCACTGCATCGATCAAGCTCATCTGATTTTGGGTGAAGACGAGAAAACCGCAAAGCCTGGAATCAAACCTAAGTTTAAACTAAAAAAGCCAAAGGAATTGACGGCTTATCTAGATCAATATGTAATTGGTCAGGAAGATGCCAAGAAGGTCTTGACGGTAGCGGTGTATAATCACTACAAGCGTCTTTTCCAAAAGGATGAAAAAGATGATGTGAAGATTGAAAAGTCGAATATCATCATGGTCGGTGATACTGGAACCGGTAAAACCTATCTGGCGAAAACTCTTGCAAAAACCCTTGAGGTACCTTTCTGTATCGCTGATGCAACTGTTCTCACCGAGGCCGGATATGTAGGCGAAGATGTGGAAAGTATCCTTACCCGATTACTTCAGGCTGCTGACTATAACGTTGAGGCTGCTGAGCGCGGAATCGTTTACATTGACGAGCTGGATAAAGTGGCGCGAAAATCAGACAACCCTTCCATCACCAGAGATGTAAGTGGCGAAGGAGTGCAGCAAGCATTGCTCAAACTGCTTGAAGGAACCATGGTTAATGTTCCGCCTCAAGGAGGAAGAAAGCACCCTGATCAAAAGATGATTGCCGTAAATACGGAAAATATCCTGTTTATATGTGGTGGTGCATTCGATGGGATTACACGACATATTGGGAAGCGATTGAATACGCAACCAATGGGATTCAGCAAAGTAACTGCGGGAACTGAGGCGGATCGTGAGAATCTTCTTCAGTATGTAACTGCACAAGATTTGAAGGCTTTCGGACTTATTCCAGAATTGATCGGAAGACTTCCTGTGCTCACACATTTAGATCCTTTAGACAAAGACACGCTTCGGCTAATCCTCACTGAGCCAAAAAATGCGCTAGTAAAGCAATACGCCAAGTTGATGAAAATGGAAGATGTAACGCTGACATTTGAACAAAGTGGAATAGACTTTATCGTGGAGAAAGCCGTGGAATATAATCTTGGAGCAAGAGGATTGCGATCAATCTGCGAGGCAATTGTCACAGATGCCATGTATGAACTTCCCTCAGACGACTCAATAAAAGAGTTGGTTATCGATGGCGACTACGCAAGGCTCAAATTTGATAAATCTAAATTCAAGCAACTTCAAGTTGCCTAATTCCTTAAACCCTGCTTCGAACAAGCAGGGTTTATTTTTTAATAGTATCCAGAATCAATCGAGCCGTAGTTTCTGAAGCGCGTTCTTCTCCCAGTCGTTCTTCGATAAGGTCATAACCCTGAAAAATAGCTCCTTTTGCCAGTTGATTGGAAAGGATTTTAGTCAGCTCTACACGTAGGTTTTTAATAGAAAAATCATCTTGGATCAATTCTTTCACCACTTCCTGCTCAGCAATTAAATTGACTAAGGAAATGAATGGAACCCGAATCAACCTTTTAGCAATCGCATAAGAAATCGGGCTTGTTCGATAGACAACTAGTTGAGGAACTCTAAATAGGGCTGTTTCTAAAGTAGCAGTTCCTGACGTAACCACTGCCGCTATTGCGTGGCTAAGGATATCATATGTTTGATTGAATACGACTTTGATTCCTGCTTTTTTAGCTTTTTGATAGAGATTAGGATCTAGGTTATCTACCCCGGCAATAATAAATTGAAACTGAGTAAACTCGCTCACCAACTCAATCATTGGCTCCAGCATCGCTTCTAGCTCTTGTTTTCGGCTTCCCGGAAGCAATGCTACAATTGGCTGATAGCTTAGCTCATTTTTTTGAAAGAAAAACTCATGAGGTGTAAATTTATTGATTTCATCCTGAAGTGGATTTCCCACATAGGCGATTTCAAGGTCAAATCGTTTAAAAAAAGCAGGCTCAAAAGGCAAAATCGAATAAATATGATCGGTGATTGCTTTCAACTTGATCGCTCTTTTTTGATTCCAAGCCCATACTTTTGGAGGAATATAATAATGAACCGCTATCCCATGCGCTTTTGCAAAGGCTGCAATCTTCATATTAAAACCGCCATAATCTACCAAAATGATTGCTTGAGGCTTAAAAGAAATTATATCCTGTTTGATCAATTTAAGGTATTTGAGCACTTTTCTAAAACCCAAGACCACCTCTAAAAATCCCATCAAAGCCACATCTGCATAGTCAACCGCTAGATCAACCCCAGCTCTAGCGGATAGCTCCCCGCCCATTCCCCGGAACGAAATTGATGGATCTAACTCCTTCAGAGCCAAAACCAAGTTTGAGGCATGTAGATCTCCAGAGCGCTCCCCTGAAATGATATAGATTTTTTTAGACTTCAATTTTTGGAAATTTCAATCACCTGAACGGCTTGTTTATAACTCGCTTATTCTAAAACTAATAAAAAAGAGTAGGCCGACATCCTACTCCATTTAACGTATTCATATTTCAATCACCTTTAACCTATTCACCAAGATATTCTACAAAATTTCTCGGCGTCTCATAAAGGGTCAATTTGTACAGCCCACCATATTTTGTAATCTCCTTTACGGCTGGCTCCAAGATTTTCCAAAACTCCATCACAAGATTTTCACAACTGGCCATTTTTCCTGCCATAAAATCCACATCCAAATTAAGATTTTTGTGGTCAACGCGGTCGATCACTAAAGTCCGAATCAGGGTACTTAATGCTTTCAAATCCACCACAAATCCTGTCTCCGGATCGGGTTTCCCCTTCACTGACACGATCAATTCAAAATTATGCCCATGCCAATTGACATTGGCACAAGGTCCGAACACTTCGAAATTTTTTTCGTCTGTCCAATCTGGATTCCAAAGTTTATGGGCTGCGTTGAAATGCTCTTTTCTACAAACGTAAATCATACCGATTCAATTAGGCTGCAAAGTTATGGAAAAGAAAAATGGATTGTGAATTTTGCTGAAAAGTAGGTCAAACAATATGTGTATCCGCAATGCTGCACGTAGCCATATTTACTACTTATCTGCTTCCTAAAATCCCTCCCGATATTCGGGACAGGGGAATTTGATCCGATTTAGAATCAAGATTTTGTTTTATTTCCTTACGTGCACTTATGAGGATACACATATTAATAAATCGGAGGATTTAGAAAAACCATTCTTATGGCAATACTCTTAATTCTTTTGCCTTTGTCATTTCCTATGGAATTTAGATGGCTTATTTTTTCTCCTTAGAGTC
>JBBQDY010000074.1:0-10998 GCA_038320155.1 Cytophagales bacterium | reverse complement strand
AGATTAACTATACCATATTTCGATCACCAAATTTTTTGAACAAAGTCAATCCCAAAACCGGGCCGATCACCAATAAAGAAAGCACTTCGACTATTGAAAACCAGTTCAATAAAACCTGTGCAAACTGAATGCTGACAACTGAAATAAAGAAGCCCAATGAATTAACCAATGTTAAGGCTGTGCCCCGATATTCTGGAATCACACTTTGAGCCACTAAAGTCGAAAACTGAGGAGAATCAGCAGTGACCAATATTCCCCAAAAGATCAAAAGCAGAATCCAAACTACAGGATTTGCTCCCTGTACAATTATCAAAGTCAAACAACAAAAACCAGAACCAATTAACGCAACGCTTGCCACTACTCGACTTCCAATTTTAGCAGAAAGCAGCCCTCCTATTGCACAGGAAATCGCTCCTGAAGCAATCACGAAAAATGTCAGCAAGCTTTCTTGCGACCCAGCGACTTCTGAGCCTTTCAAATAAACAATCAATAAAGGAAGGAAAGCCCAAAACGTATAAAGCTCCCACATGTGCCCAAAATAGCCAGAAGCTGCACTTTTTAAGGCATTAATTCTAGAAAGCCTTGGTAACAAGCCGAGATCAAATGCCAAACTGGATTTTCGAAATGGTCCGCTGGGAACAAAAGTTCCAACAATAAGACCTCCTGTTATGGCCAAAATAGAAGTGACATAAAAGGTAATCTTCCAATCGAATCTCAGATTCAACCCCATGATTAAATGCGGGAAAGCAGTTCCTAAAACCAAAGCCCCGACTAAAAATCCTAATGCAACGCCTAGCCCCTTTTCGAAATAATCCGCTGCAATTTTCATCCCGACTGGATAAATGCCCGCCAGAAAAAACCCAACTAAAAACCTGCAACTTAAAATCAGCTCAAGATTAACAGGCAAAAGAGTAATCAAAAAATTGAAAAAGGAGGCGATAATTGCAGAATATAGAAAGACTTCAGCAGGAGGAAAACGATCCGGAATACTTAGAAAAGCAAATACCAAGGTCCCGGAGATAAAGCCCAGCTGCACGGCAGAGGTAATCCAAGAAACAATCTCAGGCTTACCCAAAAGCAGTCCCAGCTCAGGTGCAACTGCATTTCCGGCAAACCAAAGCGAAGTGCCCAGAAACTGAGCGATGACGATCAGTATCAGGGCACTTTTTGAACTTAAACTGGTCTTCAAATACCTAGAATTTTCCTGATTTGAGTCATTTCACTTTCTGAGAATTTGGTGTTTTTAACAGCTGCAACGTTATCATCCAATTGCTCTGGCTTGGATACTCCCACTAGCACTGATGTGATCCGAGGATCTTTCAGCAACCAAGCAATAGCCATTTGAGCAAGGCTCTGATCTCTAGTTTTAGCTACTTCATTAAGCGCGCGGATCATCTCCAGCTTTTCTCCACCGATCTGCTCCGGCTTCAGGTAGCGACCATCTTTTGCAGCTCGCGAATCTTCTGGAATTCCTTTCAAATATTTATCAGTGAGCATCCCCTGCTCCAGTGGTGAGAAGGCAATACTACCGACTTCTTTTTCTCCCAACACATCCATCAGTCCATTTTCTACCCATCGGTCAATCATCGAATAGCGCGGTTGATGAATCAAAAGAGGAGTTCCCAGTTGGTTAAGGATTTCGTAAGCTTTCTTGGTCTCTTCTGCCGAATACTGCGAAATTCCAACATAAAGGGCCTTTCCTTGTCTAACCAAGAGATCCAAAGCGCCCATGGTTTCTTCCATTGGGGTGTCTGGATCCGGACGATGATGGTAAAAAATATCTACATAATCGAGTCCCATTCGCTTAAGACTTTGATCGCAACTTGCCACCAAATACTTCTTTGAACCAAAATTTCCATAAGGTCCAGGCCACATATCCCAGCCTGCTTTCGATGAAATCAGCAATTCATCCCGGAGATTTGAAAAATCTTTTTTCAGGATTCTTCCAAAGTTTTCCTCAGCGGAGCCAAAAGGAGGTCCATAATTATTTGCCAAATCAAAATGACAAATTCCCAAATCAAACGCCCTTCTGAGAATCTCACGTCCTAGCGTAAAGTCTGAATTATGACCGAAATTATGCCAAAGGCCTAGCGAAATCTCAGGTAATTGAAGTCCGCTGCTTCCACATCTGCGGTAATTCATCTGGTGATAGCGGTCGGCTGCTGGCTGAAAAGGAAGAAGAGGGTTATGATCGTTGATATCCATTTTAGGTGTATTAGGTTTAAGCGACCCAAAATAAAGCGATAATTACTGCTAACAAACCAATGGCGAAGATTAAAAGCCAAGATTTCCAGATATAAGCGATCCAATTGTTGAATTTTATATCAGCGGCAGCCAAAATTGCTAGAATCGTTCCGTTTGTTGGAGTCATCATATCCATTAAGGTGGATGGATATTGGTAAGACAACACCGCTATTTCTCGAGACATCCCCAGAAGATCTGTCAAGGGGGTCACGAGTGGCATGGTCAGCACAGCTTGTCCTGAAGTACTTGGCACCGGTATGTGAATTAGCGCTTGAGATAGGTAAAGCCCCACTGCTGCGATTTGATTTGGCAGTTTCTCTAAAGGTTGGAGGAGTCCATGAATGATGGGATCAATAGCCATCCCTTGCTCCAGAATCAAGTAGATCGCCTGAGCTAAACCAATAACCACTCCTGCAAAAATCATTTCAGAAAAGCCTATTGAGAAAGTTCGGGCGGTACCGTTCAAGCCTAATCCACCTACGATGCCGCAGATGAAACCTACCACAAAGAACATGATTCCCATCTGATTATAATCCCAGCCTTGGATCGCCACCCCCCATACCATCAAGCCAATCCCGATCGTGGTAAGTGTCAGAATAATTCGATGAGGCATGGAAATAGCCGCTTTCTCAATCTCCACAGTGGAAGTATCATCGATCTTTATTTTTCCAAATTTCGCATGATAGCTGATCCATACGAAAACAGCTAAAACAAAAAAGACCAGCCTAAATACCAATTCCTCTGCCGGATCAACCTGAGCAATCTTCATCGCAATTAAAGACCCGAATGGATTAAATGGCGAAAATGCAGCACCTACAATCGCTGAACCTACTCCTATCGATAAGATCGCTTTCAAATCGTAATTGGTCTTTTTTGCTAGCAAAATGAAAATCGGAATCAAACCAATAAACTCTTCGGACATGTAAAAAACCGCTCCGCAAATCGAACATAGGAAACCCAGCAAGTAAAAAAGCCAATAGGGATTATTCCTGAATTGATAGATCAAAGACTCAATCCCCACTTGAAGCGCACCGGTTTTCTCAATCACAAAAAATGCGCCTCCCAAAAGTAAAACTAGCACCAGCACATCTGCCCGTCCTATAATTCCCGCCGGAATAGCTAAAAGCATATCACCCAACCCGACATTCACATCTGCCACTTCCTTGAAACTCCCGGCAACAACTATTTCGCGCCCTGTCGTTTCATCCAATACCCGCTCAAAACTTCCAGATTGGATAAAATAGGTGGAGAAGCCTGCGATAAAAATAAAAGTCAGTAAAATGATAATCGGATGAGGGAAAGATAATTTCATGAATCCAATTTTAGTTTTTTAGGAGTTGTGTCAGCAACTTTTCTGAAAGATCTAAACGAAAATCTGCAGGGTCTTTCAGATTGAAAAATAAAAAGATTCCTGTGTTCTCATTCTTTGAAAAAAAGAAGAAAGAACTGTAGCCAGCCTGTCCTCCATAATGTCCGATCCAGTCCGAATCCAGCATCCTGATCTCTTGAAAGCCAAGAAGTTTAGCATTGTCCTGATCACCCAGCCACGCTAGCTCTTCCTGAAAATTACCCATGTCTCCGCGAAGTAAATGAATTAATGCCAGACTCATATCCTTCGTACTTGTCAGCAATCCGGAAGAAGGAGAAGGAAGTATCCGAAGTTTCAACTGATTTTCTTCCAATCTTTTCCATATAAAAGTATGCTGATATCCTGATATCGAAAGTGTGTCAGCACTGTTCAAATCCATAAAAAAACTTTGCTTCATTCCAGCAGAGGCAAATATATTTTCAGAAACCTGATTTTGAAAGGTAAGTTCAGACTGTTGTTCCAGCCAATATCCAAGTAAGTCATAATTTAAATCTGAGTAAAAAAATGGAGCAGAATTGATCCCTTCAAATTTGGATTTTTCCAAATAGGCTGTTCCCCACTCCATCAATCCAGTTTTTGATTTTCTCAATAAAAGTGATCGAATAATATTCTCTGACTTAAGACCTGATCGGTGCTCCAATAATTGATAAAGCGATAAAAATGGGAAAAGGGCATTACTGGGATCTTCCAGACTGGAAGTGGCTACAAGATCAGTTGCCAATGCCTTATTTGCTATGGTCAATGCTGTAAAAAGCTTCGAAACAGAGGCTACCGGGATTGTGCTCGTCGAACTTAGTGGGACTTTGGTTTCCAGATTTTCAAAGCCCAAAGCATTCATATAAACCAATTTGCCTTCTTTGACTAGCGCTAGGGAAACTCCCGGTAATCGATACTCATTAATGGCTTGGTAGAGAATAGAATCAATTTTTCCTTCGAAACTCGCAGCAGGCGTTAGGACCGCAAGGTTGATTTTAGGATAGCTATTCCACCACTCCCAACCTAAAAAAGCCAACACCCAAAGTGTCAAGAAAATCAGGAAATAATTGATTGTTAGCGCCTTCATCGAATCAGGTGCTGAATTCTTCTATCGATGACTTTACTAGCGGTCGCTTGGATTGATAATCCTTTGGCAGCTGTTTTTTCAATTCTTTTACAAAAAGATGATAGTCTACCGTAATTGTATGGCGAGGGGTATTGATCTGCTTATAGTGAGGATGGGTCACTTCTTTGTTGCAAAGCTCCTTCAGATTTGAAGGCCTTTTCCATGAACCTACTAGTTCACGCGCCATAATCTTACTTTGAAGCTCCGCTCCTGGCCAGATACAGCCAAGTGGCTGAAACATCCCGATAAAGTAAAGATTAGAAATAGTCGGATGAAACATTTTCAACCAAAGTGGAACAGGTCCTTCCAAATAATTAATCAATTCCTTATCAAAAAACGGATGGCTCAACCAGTACCCTGTGCAGGCTACAATAGCATCAAATTCTTCTTCCTTACCGTCCTCGAAAATGACTTTTTCTCCATCGAATTGTTTGATATCCATTTTTGGCAAGACTTTTCCATGTCGGATTTTATGAAGCAATTCATCATTGATGGTGGGATGTGTAGATCCAAAGGGTTCAGTTATCGGCCTTAATCCGTAAAGCTCATTTTTACCTAGCATAAGTTTTAGGAGAATTTGGTTAAAAAATGTCCGCACTTTGATAGGCATCCACTTGGTTTGCTCAGCGACCACATCTGAAGGCTTTCCAAAAAAGAATTTGGGGACAATATGATATCCTCTCCTCCAAGAAATCGCAGTTTTTTGCGAAACACGACTCGTCTCAACCGCTACATCACAGGCAGAATTCCCACCACCAATCACCAAAACTCGCTTTCCAATAAATGGCGCTGCTTTTTTGAAATTATGGGAATGGATAAACTCGCCAGTGAATTCCCCTGGATAGTCTGGAAATCGTGGCTTCCAATGATGGCCATTACAGACTACCAAGTGAGTGAATCGCTCCACTTTTCGCTGCCCGTCTTTTTCTGTAGTTATCTCCCAAGTGGACGGATCAAGTTGCTCGCAATGAAGCACCAATGTAGAAAAGCGGATAAACTGATACAGATTAAATCGCCTAGCATAGGCTTGGAAATATCGCCGCAATTCATCGTGAGAGGGGTAATCCGAAACGGAAGAGTCAAAATCATCAAAGGTGAAATCTTCGTATTGGGAGAGCGTTTTGGAAGAAATGATATGGGTAGTCTCGAAAACACTGGAATGGCTCTCATTTTCGGAATAAATCCAATTCCCGCCCACCTCATGATTCCGATCAAAAGCCACTACATCTAAGCCTTGGTCCACTAGATTTTTCAAAGCCGTAATCCCTGAAGGCCCTACTCCTATCACAGCTATTTTCATATGTGTCTCAGCTTCTAATCTTTTGATTTAAATGTGAGAAGTCGCAATCCAGACTGCTACGGTCCCAATTAGCAACTTTGGCAGCAGCCTCATACGTACTTTGCAGGAAATTCTGAAGGGTTTCCTGAGGATCGGTGGACCTTTGCACTACCTCATAATCTAGGAGAAATTCACCCAGGTCACTGCTCCAATATGCTTGGCTAGGTGCCAAGCTTTCCTCCTTGAATTCTGGCAAATTGGGATAGCAATAGGCATAAAATGCAGGTTTTGGAAAGGATTCATTTCCAGGCCAAAAACCTACACTGAACAGTTCATGAGAATAGGATTCTTGCATCACTTCCAAAGGGATATTCGGCACGTCTGCTTCGAATTTAGGTGCCTTGGCCCCAGAAAAACGGGTATATGCCAAATCAAAAGATCCCCAGAAAAAATGAACAGGACTTTGCTTTCCGGTAAATTTGGATCTGAAAAAGTTGAATTCCTTAGCAACAAGAACCATAGTCTTCCAAATTTTTTGAGCAGCATTGGCCTGATAAGGTATTGGCTTTTTGTTTTTAGAAAACGAAATCGGGTTTCGCATTTCATTCGGCATGGAATTGATTTTGACTTCAATCCCCAAGTATTTAAGCTTCTCCATCAGCTGCTGATGAAAGCTCGCCACGGTTTGCCCACTTAGTGAAAAGCGATCTCGGGTGCCGTTGGTAGTTTTGATCCGGACTTCATGATGGATAAAGTCCATTCTGATTTCGAAGCCTCCACCTTCATAAGGAACCAATCCAGTGGTAAGGCCTTGAGAATCCACATATAGCGTAACATGCCAAGAGTGGTTTTGCCATGGCGACTTATTCAGTCTTACCTTGCCGATGATTTGGGACCAGTGATGAAGCAGGTAAAGTGTGTCCTTAATTTCATCATACTGGAGAATCGGCCAATTATTTTTCTTTGCTGCCATTGCTGAAAGTTTTATGCCTCAATTTATAGGAATTTTATGAGTTGAGAAATTATAATTTTCCAAGCAAAAGATTCTTCACTTTTTCCATTCCTACAGTAGCCAGATCACCAAAAGAAGTCACTTTATTAGACATCCTCAGTTCGGACGCTTTAGGGTCAATCACAAAAATCTCCCCATGATTAGGTACATAATCTATTAGGCTGGCCGCTGGATAGACTTGCAAAGAAGTCCCGATCACTAAAAAAAAGTCCGCCTTTTTGGTGAGATTAATCGCTGGAATCATCATCGGAACCGGCTCCCCAAACCAAACAATAAAAGGTCGAAGCTGAGATCCCTTTTCACACAAATCTCCAGTCTTGATCTCCCAATGATCCAAGTCATATACTAAACTTGAATCCAAGGAGCTCTGTGCTTTGCTCAATTCGCCATGAAGGTGAATAACATTTGTCGATCCCGCTCTTTCGTGCAGCTGATCTACATTTTGAGTGATGATATCTACCTCAAAAAACTCCTCCAAAGACGCTAATGTGAAATGGGCTAGGTTAGGTTGACACTCGAGCGCTTGTCTCCTACGTTGATTGTAAAAATCCTGCACCAAAGCTTGATTCCGATACCAACCTTCGGGCGAAGCTACTTCCATCACATCGTGACCTTCCCAAAGCCCTCCTGAGTCACGAAATGTCCGTATCCCACTTTCTGCAGAAACTCCTGCCCCACTCAATACTACCAATCGCTTTTTCTGAACCATCTTTTAAGATAGAGATTCAGTCGAAAAAAAATAAGTTTTAGAGTTTAAGCTTAGCTGATAAATCTGCACTTCAGATATTTGATCTTTTCACCTTTGTCAGAAAAAATCTTCTCATAGCGCGTTTTAATTCCAAAATGATCATCCTTCCATTCACTTTGATAAAAGTTATACGAATAGCCGATCAGCTCGATGTCAGCTCGATTTTGAAAAAGCTCTAAGGTGTAATCAAAAAGACCAGTATTGTCAGTTTTGAAGTGGATGATTCCCGCTTTCTTCAACATTGGTTTGTACATTTCCAAAAAGCGAGGGGAAGTTAATCGACGTTTTTCATCACCATCTCTTGGATAGGGATCTGGGAAAGTGATCCAGATTTCAGAAATCTCATTTTCTGCAAAAGAGGAATCTAGCAGCTCGATTTGAGTTCGTAAAAAAGCCACATTCGTAATGCCTTCTCCTGTAGCAATCGAACTTCCTTTCCAGATTCTACTTCCTTTGATATCAACTCCAATAAAATTCTGTTGTGGGAAATTTCGAGCTAAACCAACTGTAAATTCTCCTCTGCCACAGGCGAGTTCCACGACAATAGGATGGTCATTTTTGAATTGAGCCTCGCTCCAATTGCCTTTTATGGTTTCAAAAATAGGCTTGCCGGATTGGACTACGTTAGGGTTTTCTTCATTTTCTTTGAAGCGAACCAGTTTATTTCTACTCATTTATAGGTCTTCAATTTCTGCGACCACAAAAGTACTTCCTCCGATAAAAATAAGGTCATCCGAATTGGCTTTTTTTCTTGCAAACTGGATTGCCTCGTTGACATTAGGAATTATCTCGCTTTTGATATTGAACTCGGTAGCTATTTTAGCCAATTCTTCAGCAGGCATCGCTCTTGGGATTTGCGCTTGCACGAAAATATAATTTGCTGATTTGGGTAACAGCTCCATGATTTGATGAAAATCTTTGTCATTGACCATTCCTATGATTATCCAGAGCTGATTGAAGCTGTAGGTTTGCAACTGCTTCAGGATCTGCTTTATCCCGGATTCATTGTGACCAGTATCCGCAATCATAGTTGGGTTTAAAGTTAAGGTTTGCCATCTCCCTTTCAATTGGGTCAAACCGGACACATTGGCGAGACCTGCTAAAATAGCTTGCTCTGGAATTGCCCAGCCCAGGTTTTTTAAAACATCTATGGACTCAAGAATTCCTGGCAGGTTATAGCGCTGGTAGTTCCCCATCAGGTCTAGTTGAATTTTCAGATCCTTGGAAGATTTGCTTGCCAAGAAGTTGGCTTTTCCGTCAACAAGCTTGGAATCAGAAATAGACCAAACCTGATCTGCAAAAGTTATTGGAGATTCCCCAGTTTTGGCCTTCTCCAAAAAGACCGTTCTAGTCTCGGGATGAGTTTCACTGATCACTACAGGGACGCGGGGCTTCATAATTCCAGCTTTTTCACCAGCGATCAATGGCAAGGTGTCACCTAGATACTGCATGTGATCAAAACTGATATTGGTAATCAGACTCAACTCGGGTAAAATCACATTGGTACTATCCAATCTTCCTCCCATCCCCACTTCCACGACTGCGATATCCACATTGACTTTGGCGAAATACCAAAATGACATTGCGACAGTCATCTCAAAAAAGCTGGGTTTTAATTCTTCTAAGAAAGACTTATTCTCTATTACGAATTGAACCACATCATCTTCCGGAATTTCAATTCCATCAACTCGGATTCTCTCTGTGAAAGATTTTAAATGAGGGGAAGTATATAATCCTGTTTTGTAGCCAGCCTGATGCAAAATAGCTGCAATGCTGTGCGAGGAGCTTCCTTTTCCATTAGTACCCGCTACATGAACAGATTTGAATTGCCGTTCTGGATTTCCCAAATGCGCACAAAGTGCTAGTGTATTGTTCAGATCGTTTTTATATGCCGGAGCTCCTACCCGCTGAAAATTGGGGAGGGAGTTGAACAGGTAGTCGAGAGTTTCTTGATAGTTCATTGAAACAGATTAATCAGCGCTTTATGTTTTTCAACGTAAATCTAAGGAATGATTTCTTAGGCTGAATCTATTAAGAAAAGAAATTCTGGAAGAAGTTGGGGTTTGTGCCTTCCCTAATAAAAAGGCAGAGGATATGATTCAAATTACCCTGAAAGAGCTAGGCTGAAAATTAGGATTTAAAGAAATGAAAAAATAAGATTAGGAATATCAAGAAAGATATAGGCTCATCATGAAATATGAAGAACCTGAAGACTGATAACCTTTGAGATATACGAAGCCTTTGAAATCTTTTTGATTGAAATACCTCTTTGGATTTCTAAAGAACAGAAAAAACAATTCCCTTTATTTTGAGTATGCTAGCCTAATTATTTCGACTGAAATTTCAAACTCTTCCTTTTTAGATATTCCTTTATCTCATCGAAAGTCATCCCTTGCATTTCTTTAGAAATCTTTGTTTTAATTTCTCGAAAAGTCTGAACGGAATCAAACTCCTTTTTTTTAACTTCTTCTTTAGCTTTCATAATCGATTATTTCCTTTGGTGATCGTATTTCCAACGAATTATAATTCATTCTTAGGTTAATTGAATTGTAACCTCTTATTCGATAAATATTCACAATATGTTTAAAATTCCAACTCACTAATATATCTGCCCCATGATATGATGCGGTCGCAATATGTAAGCAGTCATCAAAACTGGTCGGCCCAACTACTTTCTCTTCGACATATTTTAATGCAAGACTAAGAATATCATCGTTAATGTCAACTTTCTCTAAACTCTCTTTAGGCAATCCTTTAAAAAAAGCTTTCACCTTATTTGGGGCAGATAATAGTTCCGTCTCCACCAGCTCGGAGTAAACACAAATTATTCCACCCAGCCTAATTCGCTCAAATAACAAAGTGGTAACGTCCTCAAATTCCTTATCAAAAAGTCCCCCAAAAACTGAAGTGTCTAAATAAAATCTCTGTTTCATTAATCAAATTTATCAAATCCATTCCCTAGAACGGATATAAGTGAGATATTAATAAAGATAACTATATTAACTCCTTATGATTTAAAAAGCTGATTAATCAATCAATTTTAATAACGAATGTAATCTTGCCTGATGAAAAGTCCGCAGCGGCTCCTCCTTGTTTTTTGAAATTAATCTGATTGACCACTTGTCGGTAATAGGCTAAGACTTCATTGGATACATTGTATTCCAAGGGCACTGCCTGAACAATTTTCCCGGCATCATCTACCGTGATTTTGAATACAATAATTCCATTGCGGGTAGATACTCGG
>JBBQDY010000073.1:0-11239 GCA_038320155.1 Cytophagales bacterium | reverse complement strand
GTGCACCTTTTGCGGGTAAACAAAAAAATAACCCAGAGTCAACACCCTGGGCTATCTGCTAGTTTAACCCTTTAATCAATTTCTTTTTTCGTAGGCAGGTCTGGCTGGTGGCGTGAATTTCTCGCTGCCATTCAGCAATCGCATCACTTCTTTGATCGCTGCCTCCAATTGGGCATCGGTTCCTTTTGCCAGACTTTCGAAGTCTTCAACCACCTCGATATCCGGGTCTACACCGTATCCTTCTTTAAACCATGTTCCATCCGGATCATACATTCTAAAAGTAGGTACCGTCACCGAACCTCCGTCAATCAACGATGGCGCGCCGGAAATTCCAATCAACCCTCCCCAAGTACGGGTGCCGATCAGCGGACCGATCTTACGCTTTCGGAAGTAATCCGGGAATGCATCTCCCCCTGAGCCTGAGAATCCATTGATCAACATCACCTTTGGACCAAAGTTGCCGCTAGGTGGCCAAGCCCAATCCTGCCCATCCCGTACTGCCCAAAAAGCCAAAGGCTCACGATCCAAAAGCTCCACAAAACGATCGGGAATCTGTCCTCCATTGTTGAATCGCTCATCGATGATCAATCCTTCTTTTTGCATCTGTCCATAGAATTGGCGGAAAAGCTCATTCTGCCCATCCACTCCAGTGCTTGGCACGAAGATGTAGCCGATTTTACCTCCTGTTGCCTCGTCAACTCTTTTTCGAAAATCATTGATCCAAGCCAAATTCCGTAGCCTGGCCTCAGAACTCAGGGACTCTACCAACACCTGCTTTGCCCCTGACATGCTAGCAGAAGAGTTTACTGTAAGCTGAACAGTCTTTCCGGCAAGTCCTTGCAGGGCCTCATAAATTGATTTACCGGCATCAACTGGCTGGCCATTGATCGCCAAAATATAGTCTCCTTCTTTAATATCCACACCGGGCTTAAGTAGCGGCGAGCGAACTTCCACATCCCAAGGTGCTCCCTGGATTATTTTTTCAATTTTATAGGCACCGTTTTCCAATTTGAAATTGGCACCCAAATAGCCCACTGACATGCTTGGCCCGGAATCCAGGTCTCCGCCGTTGTTGTAGGTGTGAGAGGCATTGAGCTCTGCGATCAGATCGCCGATGATCAAGTTGACATCACGTCTGGAATTCGCCTGATCCACTAAGCTGCCGTAGCGGGTACGCATTTGATTCCAATCCACCCCATGCATATTTGGATCATAGAAGTAGTCCCGCTCAAACCTCCATACATCATTGAAAATCTGCTTCCATTCTTCCGAAGGCACGACCGTCATCCGCATATCCCCAGTTGGGACAGAATCTTCGATTTTCTGATCCGGAGCAGGATCGATCACGGCAAGCTTGCCCTTGACAGAAACCATTACCTTTTTGCGATCTGCCGAAAGCGAGAATCCCTGAATGCCATCGAGGACAGTTTTGGATTCTTTTTCTTCAAAATCATACAGCTGCAAACTACTTTCAGAATTATCGCCAGCACCTGTATTTGGCATCCGCATGTACAGCAATTTCCCTTTCAAAGCAGCGATTCCTCCGATATTACCCGTCTCGATACCGAGCATTTCGATTCTGCTTTCAAAGTTGGCTATCTCAAAATCAACTCCCTTTGGTGTTTCTTTCTTCTCATCCTTTTTCTCATCCGCTTTCGCCGGCTTTTCTTCCTCCATTTTGATCTCATCATTTTTCAGAGAAATCAAAGAAGGAATGCTTGGATTCAACGTACCGACCGCAACACCAGTAGTATTCGAGTAAATGAAGGTATTATCCAGATCCGAGTAAGAAGGATTGAACGATCGATTGGTAGTAAAAAACAAGTACTTGCCATCTTCGCTAAATGCAGGTGCCTGATCGGAATAGAATCCAGAAGTGGCTTGGGAAAGCTTTGAAGTCTGCGTGTCATATACATAAATCGCAGATGTCGCCCGATTGATTTTGGATAGTCCATAAGCTATGTGTCTGCTGTCCGGCGACCAAGTCACCGCAAAGGATTGGAGATTGCCTTCGAACATGTATTTGCCCTGATCAATAATAGAAACAGCTCCAGAAGTCTCATCAATCAGCATCACTTCCATGGCTTGGTTGACGCTCACTATTTTTTTGCTGTCAGGTGACCAGTAGATATTATATCCGAATCCATCATTGAACTTGGTCAAAGTCTTGGTCTGAGAATCTGCTCCCAGTGTCTTGATTGTCAATTGATATTCTCCAGTGGCATCTGACCAGTAAGCGATTTTTTTACCGTCAGGAGCTATTTCCGGATAGCGCTCAGCCACGCCGGAGGTATTGGTGAGATTGCTGACAAAGCCTTTTTTTGCTGGCAAGTTGAAAATCTCTCCCCTTGCATTAGCAATCACCCGATTCCCATCGGGAGAGATACTGGCTGATAGCAGATCAGATTCAACATTTACAATCTTGGGTATCATTGCTTTTTGATCAGAAATAATCTGGATCTCCACGCGCTTGGATTTTTCTGTAGCTATATCAAAAAGATACAAGCTTCCACCTGCTTCAAACACGATTTCCTTCTCGCTATTCGATGGGAAGGTGATGTCAAAATCTGTGAACTCCGTCAGTTGTGTATTTTTCTTGCTGGTCAAATCATATTTCCAGAGGTTGTTCCTTTTCTCAGGGCCATTGTCTGACATATAATACACCGCATCTCCGATCCACATCGGCAATTCGTCATTTGCATCGTTATTGGTGATGTTTTCGGTTTTATATCCCACCAAATCAAACAGGTGAATGTCAGGTGCTGTACCTCCACGATACCTTTTCCAGTTTCTATTTACCCTGCTTCGGTCGGTGTAGGCAAATCTTTTTCCATTTGGGGAATACGAAGCGAATTCACCGTAAGGAACTGGCAACTTGGCCGGAAGGCCACCGATGACAGGCACGGTATAGAATTGAGAAAAGCGCTCTTTACCACTTTCCCTACCCGAGGTAAATAGGACAGATTTTCCGTCAGGAGTCCAGCCTTGCACCATGTCAGGCATGCCATGATAGGTCAGGCGAGTAGGAACTCCACCAGCTGCAGGCATTACATAGACATCATAATTCCCGTTGTAGTTGGCGGAAAATGCGATTTGGGTTCCATCAGGGGAAAATCGGGGATACATTTCCGGTCCAATAGGCGAGGTGAGTCGAATTGCAACTCCTCCATCCTTTGGCGCCACCCAAATATCATCCCCAAAGGTAAACGTGATTTGGGTGTCCGAAACGTCAGGTAATTGCATCAGCCGGGCATCAGTTTGTGCTTGGCTAAAAAAAGGGACTGCCAACAGCGACAGTAATAGTATTAACTTTCTCATTTAGGGATTATTTACTTGAAACAAATAAGCTGGATTGGGTTAAACAATTTTCTTTATTCAAAATGAACCGGATCCTTAGAATTTGGATCGGTCAAAATTCAGCGTTGAATATATTAATGCACTGGTATGCCTAAAAACAATACCATTCTATAAAAAGTAAGGTAAGTCATTGATGTCGAAAGAAGTATAAATCTTCCCAAAATCTGGGTTGCATCGATATCGAACACATTTTCTGTCCGATATCACACAAAATATAGCCTCTGCCTCAATACATCGTATTCGGATTTGCGGATTCCTTGGGGATCTGCTGAATGGAATCCCAATGTTCTACTATTTTCCCATTTTCATCAAAACGAAAAAAATCCATGGTAACATACTGGTCATTATCGGGCCAAGTCTGATGGGTATGCAAGGCTACCAAATCTCCTTCTGCAATTGCTCGGACAAATTCGATCGACTTGTCAGGATACTCAATTTGCATTCGCTCAAAATAGTCTACGAAGCCTGCAGTTCCATTTGCCACAGCGGGATTATGTTGAATGTATTCGGCCCCCGCATAGCGCTGGACTGCTCCTTTTGGATTGCCATGAAAGGCCATTTGATAGAAGGCTATCGCATTTTCTTTATTCTGCTCAAGTTTCATTTTGAAAAATTTATCGATACTCCGGATTTTCAAAATTCCAGCGTTCCCCAGATCCCCATGCCTCCTTCGAATTACCATAGGCTGGATAGCCCCGCTGCGATTTCAGCATATGTGCGAGATGAAGTAGATTGTAGGTCATAAAAGTGGTATTCCGGTTTGTAAATTCTGAATCATAGCCCACAGGTGGATTAATCTTTTCTCCTTTCCATTCGGTATCGCCATAACTAGGACCCGGACCTACTTCCCCAATCCATCCGGAATCTGCTTGCGGAGGAATCGAATATCCCACATGCTGAAGTGAGTATAGGATACCCATGGCGCAGTGTTTTACGCCATCTTCATTTCCCGTGATCAAGCAGCCTCCTACTCTTCCATAGTACAGGTATTGACCTCGATCATTCAATTTACCACTTAGACTGTAGAGCCGCTCAATCAGTTTTTGCGCTTGGGAAGACTTCTGGCCAAGCCAAATCGGCGTGCCTACGACCAAAATATCCGCATCCAAAATTCGGGTTGTAATTGCTGGCCATTCATCCTTTTCCCAGCCATGTTCAGTCATATCAGGATAAATTCCGGTGGCCACATCATGATCTATGAATCGAATCTGGTCTACTGTGACTCCCTCTTTTCTCATGATGGAAACGGACAGATCCATTAAGCCTTGGGTGTGGCTTTGATCCGGGGACTTCTTGAGCGTACAATTGATAAAAATTGCTTTCAGTGAAGAAAAATCAGGTTTTTTATTCATGATATTGATTTTTTGGAAAGCTTTAAGTTAGGGTTTTATGCTTTAAAATTCAGATTTTGATTCAGGAAAGAAACTTTTATGTTAAATGAATTACCTGATTTTTACCCATTCCAAAACCTTTTCCTTCGGCAAAGCCTCGACGGAATTTCCATTCCTTCCGGTCATCGATTCAGCAGCAAAAAGTGAGTTGATAATCGCTTCTTCTGTTGCTTCGATCACCGCCAAAAACAATGAAGTCATATCGTCATTTCGGAGACTTTCAGTTTTCGCCAGTATGCCAGTTTCGGCAGAATAAGGAATTCGCAAACCGGCAGCAGTACTGAAAGCAATCACGTAATCGCCGCTGCCATTAGAAGCTATTCCGCCGGTTTTGGCCAAACCCATCATCGCTCGTTGTGCCATTCGCTCTAGATTCCGATCAAGAACAGGTGCATCTGTAGCGATCACGATCATGCAACTCCCATCTGATTTCTCGAGTGCATCTTTGAAAGGATATTTTCCTAATTTTTCCCCAACAGGCACCCCGGCAATCTGAAGGTTTCCTCCAAAATTGGTTTGGACCAAAACCCCTACGGTATAGCCTCCCAAACTTTCTGGAAGCTTTCGAGAAGCAGTGCCAATACCACCTTTCCAGCCAAAGCAAACTGTACCTGTTCCTGCTCCGACATTTCCTTCGGCGACTATTCCGGATTTTGCTGATTCAATAGTTTTCATGACCTCCTCCGGAGAAATATGCATCCCTCGGATATCATTTAAGTAACCGTCATTAGTTTCTCCCACGATCGCATTGACCGATTGGATGCTTTCATTTCCCGACTGAGCAAGAGAATACCGGACAACTCCTTCGATGCCCGCAGCCACACTCAGCGTATTGGTCAGGATGATCGGACTCTCTAGATTTCCGAGTTCCTGAACTTGCGTGACCCCTGCTAATTTCCCGAACCCATTTCCCACGAAGATTGCCGCGGGCACTTTTTGCTGAAATAAATTTCCCTGGTACGGCAGAATTGCAGTGACTCCTGTTCGGATGTCAGTTCCCTCGATTTTTGTAAAATGACCCACTTGGACTCCTTCCACATCGGTGATTGCGTTTAATTTTCCAGTTGGAAGGATACCAAATGGAACACCCAAATCCCGGGGTCGATTTTGTGAAAATGCAGCGGTCACACAGCTTAGAATAAGAAAGAGGGTCGAAAAAGGAGTTTTCATTAGATAATTTTTAAAATCAATTTATGAAAATATGGGTATTAAGAATGATACAAGTAGTCCTATTTTATTTGCTTATCTCGGCGGCTCTCCAGATATTCTCATAATTTACTTTTCAAATACTTTAAGGTTTCGGGAAGGTTTCCTTCAATTTCATCAAAAATAAAATCGTGAGGAATGTTACGATTAATGTCCCTCGACTCAGCCTTGGATAACGGAAATATATAAGGAATTGAAGCCCCGTCCCGATTGCTCGCGGAGGCTGCTACTATTAAGTGTAGCCCTTTTCAGAGCTCCTGAGTAGTAGTTTATGAATTACCCTGCACTCCGTACAGGGTCATGAATAGTTTGGCTCCTTCGGAGCTGGTCAAAGAATGATTATCTAAATTTTAAGGTAGTTATCGGGATTGCCAAATTCTAAGTATTGGGGACTAAATTTTTTACCTAATTTTTAAATTTTTATTATATTCCCGACACATTTAGGAAATCGCTTAAGGCATGCTTAAAAAAGAAAGATATGAGGCGTTTATCAACCATTTTTCGGAGAATCAACCTATTGCTGAGACCGAACTTCAGTATGAAAGTCCTTTTCAGCTAATGGTTGCCGTAGTACTTTCTGCACAATGCACGGACAAGCGAATAAATCAGGTGACGCCTGCATTATTTGAAGCTTTTCCTACTCCGGCACATTTGGCTGCATCTCATTTTGACGAATTATTTCCGTACATCCGTTCCGTTTCTTACCCAAACAATAAAACCAAACACCTGCTTGGGCTCGGAAAAATGCTGATCGAAGATTTCGGCGGAGAAGTCCCCTCCACCGTAGCCGAGCTGGTAAAACTTCCAGGCGTAGGTCGAAAAACAGCCAACGTTATCACTTCAGTTGTTTGGAATCAACCGAATATGGCAGTAGATACGCACGTGTTTCGGGTTTCCAGAAGGCTGGGTTTGGTGACTCAAACTGCCACAACTCCTTTGGAAGTGGAAAAACAGCTAATCAGACATATTCCCAAACAATATGTACACGTGGCGCATCACTGGCTCATTCTTCATGGGCGCTATGTTTGCATCGCGCGCAGCCCAAAGTGTGAATCCTGCACGATCACACATTTCTGCAAATACTTTGAGAAAAAAAATCTATCCCACCCAAAAACCAGCTAAGAAGCCATGTGCGGAATTCATTTGATTTGGGGCAAAGGCGCCAACAAAATTGCTTTGTCCAAACTCTTAGGATCGTCAACCCAGCGCGGACCAGACCAAGAAGCGGCTTTCAGCCCTTGGCCGGGAATCTGGGTTGGGGTAAATCGATTGAAAATAATCCATCCCGGAGCGGATGCAGATCAACCTTTTTGGTCGCCAGATGGGAATTATTTCCTGATTTGGAACGGGGAAATCTATAACTACAAGCAGCTAGGTCTTCAACTTCAGAAAATGGGAGTAGACCTGATTACGGATTCCGACACAGAAGTATTGATGCATTGGATACGCCTTTTCGGTAGCAAAGGATTGGCAAAACTCGAGGGTATGTTTTCCTTGATTTTTGTGAGCGTAATCGAAAAATCTGTACTCGTAGCAAGAGATAAAATTGGAGAAAAACCACTCTTTTATTCCCAAGATCAGGAGCGATTGATTATCTCTTCGGATAGCAGAGGAATCAGAAAGTTGACCCCCGCAAAGCTCGATGCGGAACAAATCAACCACTACTTCTACTTAAGAGCCCCTTTACCCGGAAAAACCTTTTTGAAAGGAATCAGAGAATGGAAGCCAGATCGATTGAGTACAATTTATCAGCATTCAACTTTCCGGTGGAATTCCATCGGAAGTCCTGAAGTCAAAGCCGTAGATCCAATTGAAGGAGAATTCAAAATCAGGCTAGAATCAGCAATCCGAAATCAGTTTCATGCAGACGTGCCAGTAGGAGTTCAACTCAGTGGAGGAGCTGATAGTGGATTGCTTTATGCCCTTTGGTATCAACAGACAGGCACCAAACTTCCAGCTTATACTATCCAGGTGGAAAAAGCTTACCGAAAAAAATATGCTGATGGGGACGCAGCTGTCCGATTCCTTCAAAAATATCCTGCGGATCATTCGCTGATTGAGATCGATCAGAAGATTTTTCTTGCAAACTGGGATGCGTATGTAGAAAGTATCGACTTACCAGTGGGCGATTCTGCGGGATTCCTGACTTGGATGATTGGCAAGAAAGCAAAGGGAGACGTAAAAGTACTAATCTCAGGTGCCGGTGCAGATGAGCTTTGGGGAGGTTATCAGCGGCATGCTGCTTTTGATTTTTACCTAAAGCGAAAAGGACCATTGCTCCAAATAAAAAATTTGGCCAAAAAGCTTCCGTTAAGTAGACAATGGATGAAATTTTTCAGCGCTATTCATCGGGATTCCCGAAGGACATTTATGAATTTTTCTGCTCTGATGCCTTTGCCAAGAGATCTTTTTGGGGACTATGAACGATTGTTTTCCAGTAGTTCCCTTTCCTACAAGCAAGCGCTAAAATTTGATCGCCGAAATTATCTAGTCCAAGATGTACTTCGGATTCAGGACAATGCGCTAATGGCTCATGGAATTGAGGGCAGGTCGCCGTATTTGGATGCAGGCATGATTGAACTTTGGAAGCAAGTCGAAAACGAGGAGGATTTGAAAGGCAAAGTTTGGATCAAAAGCTGTTTGGAAGATTTGGATTTGAAGTGGATTGCCAAGCGCAAAAAAATTGGATTTGGGCTGCCGCTCGAGGAATGGCTTTCGATTGATGGTCCAGTTTCAAAAAGGGTCTTTGCTACGCTAAAGAATTTTGAAAAGACTCATGGTGAATTCATGCCGCAAGAGATGCGAGAGCTATCAAAAAATCCAAAGCTAGCGGCTAAACATCATTTTTTAATTCTCTATAATTTGTTCCTTTTGGGAGATTGGGTCAAATTGAATGAGTTATGAGAATCATATATGTTCATCAATACTTCAAAACCCCAGAAGAAGGCGGGGCAATTCGCTCTTATCATCTAGCCAAAGGCCTGATTCAGGCCGGACATGAAGTAGAAATGATCACCACCGGAAATAATCCCACCTATGATCAGCGCTGGATAGACGGAATCAAGGTTCATTATCTTCCGGTAAAATATGATCAGAAATTCAGTTACTTGAAGCGAATTTGGGCCTTTTTAGATTTTGTCAAAAAGAGTAAGACACTACTCACAAAACTCGAGCGTCCGGACTTATTGTACATCAGTTCCACCCCATTGACGACAGGATTAATTGGTCTTTGGGCAAAGAAGAAACTTGCGATTCCTTACATTTTTGAAGTACGCGACCTTTGGCCCAAGGCTCCCATAGAAGTTGGAGCGATCACAAACCCGCTATTGATCAGATACCTTCAAAAGCTCGAAGCAAGAATCTATCAAAACGCATTGTCTCTAGTGGCTTTGTCCCCAGATATAGCCAACCACCTTCGGAAAATTAGCAAACAAAGTAAGCTTCATCTCATCCCAAATTTCTCGGATTTGGAGCAATTTCAACCATGCCCAAAATCTGATGCGCTTCTTAAAAAGTATGGTTTAGAAGAAACCTTCACGATCGCTTATACAGGTGCTTTGGGGAAAGTGAATGCCGTAGAAGAATTGATCGATTTGGCAGAAATGGCCTATCAGCGAAATAAAAACTGGCAATTTCTCATCATGGGCTCAGGAAGTCATCGAGAATATTTGGAGCAAATCGCTCAGGAAAAAGAGCTTGATAACGTCATTTTCATCCCTTTTGGAAATAAAGCAAGCGTGAATGAGGTACTTTCATTGTCAGATTTTGCTTGGATTTCTTTTGCTCATTACCCGGTTTTGAAGACCAACAGCCCAAATAAATTCTTTGATGCCATTGCTGCCGGAAAGCCAGTGATCATTAACCATAAAGGTTGGGTTTACGACTTAATGAAAGCATATCATTTGGGGATTCCCTGCCTGCCCAGCAAGCTTGATAAGGCTTTTGAGCAACTTGAGGAACTGGTTGATAATCCAGAAAAAATTCAGGAAATGGGAAGAAATAGTCGCAGACTGGCTGAAAGCTATTTTTCAAAAGAATTGGCTGTCTCAAGATTAATCCATGTCTTAGATCCTGATGCCAACTCTAGCGCGCAGGAGGACGAGGTCGATATCCAGACTGCCTAAAAATCTTCTCCACATCAGCCTCTGCCATCAAATCGGGGAGTGAGACCTCGTTATTCACCACATAATCTTCTACAATATTCCAACCTAACCACCGGCCTATCCTTCCCGGTGCTTTCGTGCTGATCTCATCGGTGAAGGGTGCCTCGCCTACATATTTTCGGAGCTCAAAAGGATTCGTTTCGTAGAGCAATTCATTTTCCACAAAATGCGCCCAGATGTATTCTTCATTATCAAAGCTCTCCGAAATCTGCTCCGGTGTGTAGCCGATGATGTATTGATCCGAGGTGCAGGGCAAAATCGCCTTGGTGAAATGGTAAGATTTGCCATAATAAATCATCTCTGCCAGCAAGGTATTGTCTGCCGGATTAGTCTTGTTGAATCGGGAGGAAAGAATAGTCACAAGCATGGGTACGATATAAGGGGCTTCATATCGATCAGCCAAGTAGCGTGGTTGGTCGGGCTGAAAAGTATGGGTGGCAGGTAAAAAGTAATCTAAGCCGATCACAATTAACTCCTCCGTGACTATCAAATCGGAATTAAAGCCAGAGACAAAAGTGTAAACTTTCGGAATCTGGAATTCTGGGAAAATGTATTTAATGGCTTTAAAAGCATTTTCAAGGTCTTTTTCGATTTTGCTAAAGTCTTGAAATTCTAATTTGACCGAATCGTACAAGGTTCTCATGGACGAATCTTGGTGGATGGTCAAGAGCTCAGCGATAAGCGAATCGGGATTGGGATAAAGGTCCAATTGCAAGTATTCTTTGACAAATTCGGGGTGCTTCTCCATCAAGAATTTGTAATCCTCCGCTGTCTTTGCCCCAAAAAACTCATCTTCCAAACGTGTAATTTGAAGGTTGATATCTTGGTTCAAGATGGCTTCATCCAATTCACAAGTCACTTCTTTTTTCCCGCAGGAAAAAGTCAAAATCATTAAACTGGATAAAAAAAGAAGCTTTGAGGTGCGCATGAAGAAACTGTTTATAGTCAAATAAGGGGTTCAGATTTATCCCAAAGAACGAAGATTTACTAGCGGATCGTTTGTAGCCTCAAAACTTTCTTTCAATCAAACTCGAATCACCTTCAAAATCTCCTCAAAAACGGCAGTAGGAGCGAGATTCGTTCCCTCTGATTTAGAACTCACAAAAATTGGCTTGTCCAGAT
>JBBQDY010000072.1:0-11353 GCA_038320155.1 Cytophagales bacterium | reverse complement strand
GGGGACTTTGCGGTTAAAAATTACCACCCACTCGTTTTACCTTGACCGCTGCGAGTGTTCTGACTCATGGCAGAATAGAAACCTTGGTTCCCTTTTCGGTTTAAAAAACAAAAGATTTTCGATTCTACTACCAGCTTCTCGCATGCGAATTCGAAATTCGTTTGAATAGCAAGGCGTAATTACAAATTACGTGTAATCCAACGCCCCTAAACCAACTAACTCAAACTACACTCAGCTGGGGTAACTGGCTTTTTCAAGATGATTCAAAAAGTTCGACACCCTTTGGGGTCGTGGGTAATACGAATCACCTTCATTCCCATGGGTTTCACCCATGGCTATTCATGGTTCGATCCCGTTGGGATCATTTATTCAATTCATTTTAACTCATTGTTTTTTGAAGTTTTGGAGTTCATCAACCCTAATTTTGAATGCGACCACGAAGTGGTTAAACTATCAATAGCCCCGGGTGCAACCCGGGGTTAAAGAGATAGTCGGAGGTTCCTACGACGGCACAGCCGTCGAACTTTGAGAAATGTTTGAAATAAATAAGATGTGAACTTTATTCAGAGAGTGGTTTGGCAGAACTCCACGATCCGCTTAACATGCCATCCGACGTATTAAAGGCTCATCATGAACTGGATAAGGTTGTAGACTTATGCTATCGACCACAGAATTAAAGGTTTAAAAAAAGTCAAATCGGAATAAAGTCCTCTAAATTCGGGGAACTGAATAAATCCAATTGCCCTCCAAAAATGTTCAGATTCTCTAGGAGAACAGTAGAGGACAATGGCTAAAAATCCTTTGTCTTTGAAATAACCTGAAATTTTCTCGAAGAAAAATTTTCTAATATCTTTTCCTCTAAATTTTGGTTTTTATTTCAAAAAGATCAACATCAATAGAAATGTCTCCTTCACTCCAGACACAAAATCCTATTATTGACCCTTTTTCATTTAACGTTATTAATGAAAACCCCTTAAATGCCCTTTCAATTTCTAACCAGCTACAATGAAACCCTTCATTTGATTCTCTCTCCTCTTCAATAAGCCATTCCTCAATTTTTTCGAGGTCAAATTGAGTCGGTACCTTATTTATTTGAAATCCTGTTTCCATTCTTGAGATTGTTTTATAAGAATTAGCCCGCCACCGAGCTTTCTGTCTCTAAATATTCTTCATAACCTTCTATCTTAAAAAAAAACAGCTCGCCAAATAAGCTAGCGAGCTGTTTCCAATAAATAATTTTGACATTCTCGGCGAATACTTTGCGAGCTTAGCGGTAAAAACGCTTCAATCTACCAGCTTCCACCAGCTCCGCCACCTCCGAAGGATCCCCCTCCGAAGCCACCAAAGCCACCGCCGCCGCCGCCGCCAAACGATCCGCGACCGGAAGAGAAGTCTCCGAATTTTCCACCATTCCCTCTACCAAGCAAAGTGCCTAACATGATCGTAGTCAACAGATCAACTCCTCCACCTTTGCCTCCCATGTGGTTATTATTATCGTTTCGATTACGAATCAAGGGCAAAATCACGAAGAAAAAGATGAAAATAAATAGCAGAAATAATGCCCCTCCACCATTCCCATCCTCTGCTACATCCTCGGCAGTATATTCTCCTGAAGCTAGCTTAAAGATCATATCCGTCGCTTGATCAAAACCTTGGTAATATTCCCCAGTCTTAAAATTGGGAATAATCAGACTGGTAACGATCCGCTTTGCCAACGCATCCGGTACAGCGCCTTCTAAACCATATCCTGTAGCGATGAAAACGTCTCGATCTTCCATCGCTGCCAAGATCAGAATTCCATTATCCTTGGAACTACCGATTCCCCACTTTTCTCCAAGTTGAAATGCATAATCAGAAATATCGTATTGACCGACAGACTTCATAATCACGATCGCGATCTGAGTGGAGGTGCTGTCATTGTAGGCGACAAGCTTACTTTCCAATTGAGCGATTTCGGAACTGCTGAGGGTCTGCGTAAAGTCGTTGACCAATCTCGGCGGATTTGGTGCAGGTGGGAAGTCCTGCGCAAAAAGCGAAGTGTTAGAAAAAAGAAAAAAGGCAATGAGGAAAAGGGCTGATCCCTTATTTTCCAAAAGAAATTTCATCAGGTAATTCGTTTTGATCGGAATCTTTATCGTAAGGAAAATGATTGCGGAGCTTTTCTCCAGCCATCGTAATTCCCTCGATAAGTCCTTGTGTAAATTGGCCATTCTTGAAATAGCCGGCCATTTTCTCTTTGGTTTTTTCCCAAAAATCTTTTTCGACCACTTGATTGATTCCGGCATCTCCGAGGATCGCAAACTTGTGATCCACCACGGCAAGGTAGAAGAGCACCCCATTCCGATCGTTGGTCTGGTACATTTTCAAGGTTTCAAACAGCTCAGCTGCGCGATCCATCAAATCACCTTTACAACGGTTTTCGATATGGACTTGGATTTCTCCGGAAGTTCTCAATTCAGCTGATCGGATCGCTGCTATTATTGCTTCCCGATCAGCTGGTGAGAATAATTTCTCAGCCATGATTTTTGATTAAAATTGAACGGTTGGTGCGTTTTCGGCACCTGCGGATGCTTCGAATGTGCCTTTCGGCTCAAAATCATACCATCCTGCAAAAACGTTGTTCGGGAAGGTTCGAATATTCTGATTGTAGGTCACCACCGATTCATTGAAGTTTCTTCGGGCTACTGCAATTCTATTCTCTGTTCCCTCCAGCTGAGCTTGCAGCTCGAGGAAGTTTTGGTTTGCCTTCAGATCAGGGTACCGCTCTACGGTCACCAGCAATCTGCTCAAAGCGCCTGAAAGTTGATCTTGAGCTTGTTGAAACTGTGCCAGATTTTCCGGAGTAAGATTACTGGGATCAATATTCATCGATGTGGCTTTTGATCTTGCCTCGATCACGCCAGTCAAGGTCTCTTGCTCAAACTCTGCATAGCCTTTTACTGTACTTACTAAGTTTGGAATCAGATCTGCGCGTCGCTGATATTGAGTCTCCACTTCAGCCCACGTTCCGTTTACTACTTCATCTTGGGTGACAAATTGATTGTAAGATCCTACAGCTTTGGTGTAAATGAAGATACCAACGGCAGCAATAATTAGGATTGGGATTAAGAATTTTTTCATGTGATTGGGGTTTGAAATCGTTGATAGGACGGTTTTAGTAAAAAGAAGTTTTATTCCCTTTCGAACACCCAAAATTATCCTTTTTAAATTGATCTGAGGCCATGCTACTCAAATCTGTTTCTCAAGCTTGATTCGAAGCTTGATATTTTCCCACTTTTTGGAGTCGTTAGGATCATAGCGCCTCAGCTCCAATTCGATAATTCGCCCTTCCTCAGATCGGAATAATTTATTGACCTCGACCAATTCCCAAATGAAGATCGGAACCTTATTGATCGAGACTATTTCATCGAACGGTAATACTCCTACTCTGCCTCCTGGAGATCCTTCTCTGACATTTGATATGTAGATTCTAGTTTGGTCTGCAGGTACTTTTTTAAAGGCCAAGCCACTCATATCAAATTCGAAAGGGGAATAAAAATTATCGGCTTTCTTGATAAATATCCGCTCCCTGGGATAGTCAATTATTAGTTTTGTACGACCCAAAACCTCCGCGCCTAGACTTCCTTGGCGGCCTGAATCTTTGATGACGTAGCTAAAAGCCGTTTCATCTGGATAAGAAGTGAGGACATTTTCGAGTTTGAGTTTGTTTAGCTTAAGGTATTCCACTCTTCCAATGTAACCATAAAGCAACCCTCCAAGACTTTGGCCTATTTCCGCTTCGATAAAAAGTGGTGGCATTTCTATATCATCAGTCGTCTCTCGATTAAGCAAAAGGCCATGGTTCGCTCCAGTGTCGACCAGCAGTTTGGGCTCGAAGATCTTTCCACTTTTTTGCTTCACCTTAGCCTGTACATAGGGCTTATTATCCTCAATGGCCAGATCTAATTTCTTAAAGAATAATGGCCTCCACTTCAATTCACTGCTTCGAAAGAAGTCTAATTTGCCGTCGTCATAATTGATCCGAATGGGGTTGTATTTGAAAAACTCGTAGCCGAGAATCCCATAGACCGGAATTCCGATCACAGATTCCAACTCAAGAAAATCCTCCTCCAGAACCAGTAAATTTTGAAAATTACCAACTATTGGCCCGAGATCTAATTCATTGATAGGAGATACTGAGGCCATGAGACTGGAAATGCCATCCGCGCCCACCAAACTCAAGCGTCTGGTATAAGTGAGACCAAGGTCGTCACCTAGCTTTTTACTGAACAAAATATTTGCTCGTACTCCCGTGTCAACCAAAAAATTTACCGGAGCATTCCCATTGATGGATACCGGTATAATAATCAGACTATTGGAGGAATAAAAGGGTATAGAAGCTTTGCGCTGATCTTTCTTTAAAAAGAATCCAGGTACCTGAGCCACACCTGAGCTTTGGAGGATGACCAGCAGTAACCATAAGAATGTAATCCTTTTAGACATCAATATTTTGGACGATTTGGGCTTATTTCAAGATACAGTTTTTCTTGATATCCATTTCAAATTAGAAACAATCTCATTTTGTTTGAAAAAAATTTGATCGGTTTGACACCACTCTATAAGTGTATTCGCTTTTCTGCCAGTAAAGGACAAACAAAAAATAAAATTTACTAAAAACTCTCAACGCTACGTCGGTCTTCGGTCATCTGTCTTCAGTTCTTTTAATCAGAGAAAATGAGGCTACTGGCGTCATTCCGTACAATCACAAAACACTATCTTGTTTAGACTGAAACCAAATTACGTCAGTTTGGATCAACAGTTTGCCAAAAAATAAAGAAACGGTCATCTTTAATTCAGCGATAATCAAAACTATGGCAGACAAAGCACTGATCGAAAAAGCAAAAAAGATTTTTGAAAATTTCTTGCTCAAACAAGGAAGCCGAAAAACCCCTGAGCGATTCTCGGTAATCGACGAACTCTATTCTTTACCAGAGGATGAGCACATGGACGTTGAGGGACTTTTCTTGAGTATGCGGAATAAAGGTTACACGATCAGCCGGGCTACGATTTACAATACCTTGGATCTACTGGTAGAAAGTGGCTTGGCGGTCAAACATCAGTTTAAAGATAAAGTCGCGCTCTATGAGCAGGCACTTACCTATAAGCATCACGATCATCATGTCTGCAATCAATGCAGAAAGATTCGGGAATTTTCTGATCCTAAAATCAACGAGATCAAGGAAGCGATTGGTAAAGCTTTTGAATCCTCGATTAAGAGTCATTCCCTGGTTTTGTATGGGGATTGCAAAATCGAAAACTGTGAAAATCTAGTAAGCAACTAGGAAAATATCTTTTTATAAATCGGCTTTCGATAGGCAAACTGTAGGAGCATCGCCGGATAAAGCAGCAAAGTCAATACCCAGAAAGGTGCCTGATAATCTATTTCATCTCGAATCATCGAATTTTCTCCGTCTTTGACGATTCGATGTTTATGCGACCATTTTTTTAGAAAAAAGGGGAGTTCGATTCCCTTATCAATAAAATAAAACTCCCTGTCAGTGGTCTGGTCTTCCGTGATTTCGCTGGTCCATTTTTGCTTGAAAAAAATAAAATTCAACTCAAGGGTCACTAAGTCACCCTTGGAGGATCCATCAAACCGAAGCAGTTTCACAGGAGGAAAAGGTGGACTTAGTTTTGTAAAAAGCGTCTCATTAAACCCCGCTTTCACCTGAAGATAATCCTGAGTGACGGGGGTTTCGATAGTTATTTTCATATTTCAAATATCAAAAACTAATCGCAAACAAGACAAAAAGAATTAACCAAATCAAATCCATGAAGTGCCAATAGAATGTAAAAAGCCTAATTCTCATTTTTTCAAATGGATTGGTGATCAGAATTAAGTGTTGGATCTCATCGGCCTTTCGCTTCCGAATCTGATTCAATAAAATCACCGCAAAAATCATCGCCCCAATCAAGTGAAAGATATGGATGCCAGAAAGTAAGTAGAGAAAGCTTCCACTCGGGATTCCTTGGAAATCGATCCCCATCTTATCAAGCTCATACCACCCGGCTATCTGAAGTAGGGTGAAAATAATTCCCAGAATCAGGGTATTCCTAAGTGCTACAATTAAAAGATCAGCGCGCTCCTCTTGAAAATGCAAACGCATCTTCGTGGCAGTATAACCACTCAAAATCAGCAGAAAGGTAGAAATCAGAAAAGCCACTGGGATGTGATGATTGAGTCCAGCCAATTGATTCAATCCGGAAAACAGAAAAGCTACCACCAGAAAAAGGAAGATTAACCCACTTCCGATCATTCCCAAATAAAGCAACGTCTCGTAAGGATGCATTCGCTCCAGACGTTGAAACCAACTTAATTGTGTGCTCGAATTCTCCATAACAGGCAAAACATTTTTAGAAGGCATAGGTTCAGAAAAAAGTAATTCTTAGATCAATGAAGTGCCCTTAATTCAATAAAGCCCTAACTTTGGCCAAAACATTTTCTTAAAAGCCTATCTCCCTTGGATCGCCAAGACTTTCTTTCCATCTATCAAGCTGACCCCATTTTCCAATCCATTGCGCATGAAATCATGCAGCAAGGAAAAACCACCGTACAAGTCAAAGGCCTTTCGGGAAGTCTAGATATGGTTCTTTTCAGTGCTTTGTACCAACGAAGCCGGGGGATTCACCTGCTTATTGCACAAGACAAAGAAGAAGCAGCGTACCTCAATTCGGATCTTCAGAATTTGCTTCAGACAGAAGAGCACATGATTTTCCCTTCCAGTTTTAAGAAGGCTTATCACTATGAAGAAGTGGACAATGCAAATGTCCTGATCCGAGCGGAACTGCTTAATCGAATCTTGACAGAGCGAGATCAATCGCACGTCATCATTTCCTATCCCGAAGCGCTTTATGAGCGGGTCATCAATAAACGCTCACTAATCGAAAATACCTTTGTAGCGAAAGTTGGTGAAAAAGTCGACATGGAATTTGTGTCGGAGTTGCTTCAGAGCTATGACTTTGAGCGAACCGATTTCGTCTATGAACCCGGACAGTTTGCCATTCGAGGAGGGATTTTGGATGTTTTTTCATTTTCTAATGAGCATCCTTATCGACTGGAGCTTTTTGGTAAAGAAATAGAAAGCATCCGGACCTTTGATCCAGAATCACAACTTTCGATTGAAATTGTACCTCAAATTTCCCTGATCCCAAATATTCAGACCAGGCTTCTCCAAGAAGTGCGGCAATCATTTTTAGGTTTTCTGCCAGAAGACACCAAAATCTGGATCAAAGATTTCCAGCTGACCAAAGACGTAATGGATGAGTGCTTTCATAAGGCCACTCAGGAATTTGATCAGATTGTCAAAAAGACAAAAAACGATAAGCTGGTTCTCCAGCCTGCTGACCTTTTCGAAGCTGGAGCTGGTTTCGCAGAGCACTCGGAGAAATTCTCAAGGATTGAATTCGGGCGACAATTTTACCTCAAGTCTTCAAAATCTTTTACTTGGGAAAGTCAGCCTCAGCCCTCATTCAATAAGAATTTCGACTTGTTGGTTACACATTTGGCAGAAAATGAAAAGCGAGGCTATGCAAATATCCTGACCGCTGAGAATGAGAAACAGATTGACCGATTGATCGGAATATTCAAGGAGTTGGACCCTACGATTCAAATCCAAAGTATGCTGCTTGGATTGCGTGAGGGATTTGAGGATCGGCAATCGAAAATCGCCTGCTTTACTGATCACCAGCTTTTTGAGCGATTTCACCGCTATAAAACTCGCACCAAGGCCAGTAAATCGAAAGCGCTTACTATAAAGGAGCTCAAGGCACTCCATCCTGGGGATTACATCGTCCATGTAGACTACGGAGTGGGGAGGTTTGCCGGTTTGGAAAAAGTGGACGTCTCGGGCAAAAAGCAAGAAGCGGTTCGTTTGATCTTTCGAGATGATGATTTGCTGTATGTGAATATTCATTCCCTTCACAAGATCTCTAAATATTCAGGTCAAGAGGGAACTGCGCCGGCCATGTCCAAACTGGGTTCGCCTGAGTGGGAAAACAAAAAAAACCGCGCCAAAAAGCAGGTAAAAGATATTGCTAAGGATCTTATTGCGCTCTATGCCAAGCGAAGGTCTGCACCTGGATTCTCATTTAGCAGAGATTCGGTTTTGCAGATCGAGCTCGAGTCCTCCTTCATCTATGAAGATACTCCAGACCAAGCAATCGCAACTCAAGATGTCAAATCAGATATGGAAAAGTCCTATCCAATGGATCGACTAGTCTGTGGTGATGTGGGTTTTGGAAAAACTGAGGTAGCAATTCGAGCTGCTTTCAAAGCAGTCAATGATCGGAAACAAGTGGCGGTATTGGTACCAACTACCATTTTGGCGATGCAACATTTCCATACTTTCCAAGAGAGACTAGGGGACCTTCCGCTAAAAGTCGATTACATTAACCGGTTTCGCACTGCGAAAGAAATCAAGGAAATCGTAGCTCAGGTCAAAACTGGGGAAATCGATATTCTGATCGGTACTCATAAGATTGTCAACAAAGACATCGTGTTCAAAGATCTCGGATTATTGATCATTGATGAAGAGCAGAAGTTTGGGGTCAAAGTAAAAGATCAGCTCAAAAATCTTCGGGTCAATGTCGATGTGTTGACCTTGACTGCTACTCCGATCCCGAGGACGCTACATTTTTCCCTGATGGGAGCGCGGGACTTATCCGTGATAGCAACTCCTCCGCCTAACCGGCAACCGGTCACTACTGAAGTACAAACATTTCAAGAGGTAGTGATCCGAGATGCGGTCTCCTATGAATTGCGACGCGGAGGACAGGTTTTCTTTGTCCATAATCGTGTAGGAGAGATCGAATCGATTGCGAATTTGATCATGAAGCTAGTCCCAGACGCAAGAGTTGCCGTCGCACATGGTCAAATGGATGGAAAAAAACTGGAAAAAATCATGGTAGATTTTATCAATCATGAATACGATGTATTGGTCTCTACCAACATCATCGAATCAGGTCTTGACATCCCAAATGCCAATACAATTTTGATTAATCGAGCTCACATGTTCGGCTTGAGCGATTTGCACCAAATGCGTGGTCGCGTGGGTAGAAGTAATAAAAAGGCATTTTGCTACCTGCTTACCAGCCCAATGTCAGGGCTTACTGCAGAAGCAAGGAAGCGATTGCAGACCTTGGAAGAATTTTCCGATCTGGGAGATGGCTTCAAGGTGGCGATGAAAGATTTGGACATCAGAGGTGCCGGAAATTTATTGGGAGCGGAGCAAAGTGGGTTTATCACCGATCTTGGATTTGAGATGTATCACAAAATCCTGGATGAGGCAGTCCAAGAGTTAAAGGAAAATGAATTCGCAGCGCTTTTCGAAATGGATTTGGGTGAGAGAGTAAAGGTTCTTGTTCAGGATTGTACCATAGAAACCGACTTAGAATTATTGATACCTGAGGAATATGTGGCCAATATCAGTGAGCGTCTTGGGCTTTATTCCAGACTAGATGGAATAAAAGATGAGGAGGGGCTAAGTAAGTTTTCTACTAACCTGCTGGATCGATTTGGTCCGCTTCCAACACAAGTGGAGGACCTGTTGGAGACTGTGCGCCTTCGGTGGAAAGCCGAGAAATTGGGAGTTGAAAAACTTACTTTGAAGGGCAACCAAATGAAATGTTATTTGCTGCCGTCTTCACGAGATGACTTTTATTCATCTGATGTTTTTCAAAAAATTATGCGCTTTGCGCAAATCAACTCAAAGAATTGTAAAATAAAGGAATACAAAAACCGTTTGATTCTTACCTTATCGGGAGTTTCGAGCATTTCAAAAGCCCAGATCAAACTGAATGAGATGGTTAATTCTTGAAAAAATTTAAATATTTTACTGGCATAAATATTGCAGTTTCGCACGCTTATTCTGTCGATAACTATCAATACGGAGTTTATTTAAGCTTTTTTGAGTTTAGATCATCCTCACAAATCATTGGAAGTCGCTGACAATGCATTTATATTGCAGCATTAAACTAGACCTAAACGAATACTTATATGCGTCTGAGTAACAAATCATGGGGAATGTGGGTAGCAGCTTTCGCGATTGTCGGAAGTTCTATTTTGACCTCTTGTAACAAAACACCTGGCTATGGCAGAAGAACTGCAGACAAGCCTGGTAAAAAAAGTGCAACAACTGGTCAAGAATTTTCTTTTGAAGAAAACGATTCGACCAACTTCTTTGTGGCCAGAAATGCGGAACAAATTCCTGGACCAAACTTGAAATTCATCCAAGGCGGTCGAGCTGTCCTAGGATCTCAGGAAGAAGATGTTATGGCTTTCCGTGATAATCTGGAGCGAACTGTGACAGTATCCAATTTCTATTTGGATGAAACGGAAATTACCAACAATGATTATCGCGAATTTCTTTTTGATATGAAAAAGAAAGTGAGTGGGGATTCATTGAAAAAATTGGAGCCCTCGGAAAACGTCTGGAAAGGCGCCATGTCGTTCAATGACATGTACCAATCTTATTATTTCCTATTTCCAGGCTTCAACTTCTACCCTGTTGCCGGTGTTTCGTGGTCTCAAGCACTCACTTACTCCAAATGGCGGACCGATTTTGTTCAAGATCTTGTCAGAAAAGAAAGAGGAATCGATTCTACATTCACTAAAACACAGCTCATCGAGCGTGGGGTAGCATTGGCAGATTACAGACTTCCAACTGAAGCAGAATGGGAATATGCCGCTAAAGCAATGATCGGAACGCAATATCTGGATGAAAACCAAGAATATGGTCGAATCTATCCTTGGGATGGAAGAGGCGTGAGAAATCCTTACAATGTTAAGCGTAAAGGAAAGCAAGGCGACTTGCTGGCAAACTTCAAAAGAGGTCGTGGTGACTACGGTGGAATCGCTGGTAATCAGCGAAATGATGGAGAGATCATCCCTACCAATGTTTATGATATGGCTCCAAATGACTTTGGTCTTTACCACATGGCAGGAAATATGAATGAGTGGGTACAGGATATCTACCGACCACTTTCCTTCCAAGACTTCGATGATCTAAACCCAGTTCGGGCTTCAGGTGCATATGATGAAGAAGAAAACTATGAGGTCTCAGTATTTACCGATGAGCTTCGAGTATATAAAGGTGGTTCTTGGAGAGATGTCGCCTATTGGTTAGCACCTGGTACGCGAAGATTTATGCATCAGGACTCTGCTACAAATGATATCGGATTCAGATGTGCGATGATTTCAATTGGAGAAAAAGGAAAGTAATTTCCACAAAACACAAAAAAACCTTGACCATCGCCGGCCAAGGTTTTTTTGTGTCTAAAGCTTGATACCTTCCATTTTCAATTTGAAGCGCTATTA
>JBBQDY010000071.1:0-11406 GCA_038320155.1 Cytophagales bacterium | reverse complement strand
GCTGTGATTTCCACTGGAAAGATACATTTTGAAAGCAATTCACAACATAGAACATTCGAATCGTTTTGCGTACCTGCTGTGATTTCCATTGGAAAGATATATTTTGAAAGCAATTCACAACTGCTCGCCATTATTTTATTGAAAATATCTGAATTTTTAAAACCAATTTTTTACTATCTTCAGTTTCTAATCCATTAAAAATGAAACTCTTGGCTATGACATTACAGCAACTAATCAGACCCCTTTTCAAATTCCTACTTTTTAATTTTGTTACATTTTTCACGCTATCTGCCAACGCCCAATTTCAAATTGTAGGGATGCAATTTAATGGGAATTCTGCAGATGCTGTCAATTTAACAATCATTGCCCCAAACGGAACGCCATTTACGGGCATTGTTCCTTATGATCAAAATAAACCTTACAATTCAGGAACAACATTCAAAACTCCAGCTAACACGTCAATCTCTATTCTTTATAAAGGGCAGACGCAAATCATGGACCCCAATTCTGTGCTAAAAGTAAGTATCGTCAAAAATGGTGTGGTGGCGCAGACGTTGACGGGCCGGGTGAAGCACGTGCTTAAGGATGTCAAGTCAAAACTTGGTTTTTATAAAGCGGGCAATGGCTATACTTGGGCGCATGCTGAAGGCACAGAGTTTTATGTAGAAGCTTTTCAAAAGAGTAAAAAAGCAAAATTCACGACAGAAGAAGGTACAATTGCCATCATTCAAGAAGTTCCTATTAGTATCAATGAGGCTGCAAAAAATGAAAAGACACGAGGGAACAGAGGTGAAGGGCGTGAACTCACAACCACCAAAAAAATCTACAGCAGTGCAGGAGAAGAATATATTGCTGGTAATGTTGACTCTATAAGTTACAGAACCTACGAAGAGGCATTGCAGGCTTTTGAACAAGAAATCAATCAAAAGGAGGGGCAAGGTAATTTCTTTATGGAAGAGATGGCGGACGACTTTACCCTCTTGGGCGAATTATACCTTGAGAATGGACAGTATGATCAGGCCATAGAACCACTGCGTAAAGCGGCTTATTACAATTCTGAAGCTAATCCTGAGGATTTGATGGTTTTGGAATCTTATTTATATCTCGCTGAAGCCCTGACATATTCTTCTAACGAGGAAGATTTTAATGAAGGGGTCGATTTTGCACAGGAAATTATTCGAACATTAACTGAAGTGTTAGATGAATATACTGAAGAATACAACTATGCTTTGGAGCTGGAAGATTATGATTATGCTTGGGACTTGTGCTATGAACTGGTTGACATCAACGAATATTTAGGCTGGTCTTATGACCTTTTGGACCAAACCTCACAAGCCGATCATTATTACCAAGCGTCAGACGATTACCATAGCCACCTCTAACATGAAATTCATTACGTTTAAACGTCTCGCTATTTATTTGATCACATTTTTTGTGCTTCTCGGTCTGTCCTTGACGCTTACCAGTTTTTGGAAACAGTGGGATGCTTCATTATATGGAGCATTGTACATTGATGCTGATGCTTATGAGAGCAATCTTTCAGATCAAATTGCGGTAGTCAATATTGAAAAGCCCGATCTCGACAGTAAAGATGCTTCCTTAAAACAATTTAGAGACAAAATCATTGCGTTTCTCAATACCGTAAACGCGCACCACGCCAATAATGAAAATCCAAAAGCCATTCTCTTGGATATTTCCTTTTCCAAAGATACCGTTCAACTGCAGGCTTTAAAAGAAGCTGTGCAACAATTAACCAGCAAGAATGAAAAGGTCTATGCGGTCTATAGTCTAAAGGATTATTTTGATAAATTGCCCATATTTCAATCCAATGATGCTGGGCAGGCCAGAGTGTTGTATGACAGTGCCTTTACAGGAGGGCGCTTACAATCTGGTTTTATGGCTCACGATAATTTGATCACCTATCCTTCTGATATTTACTTGCAAACCGGATTTAGAGACTCTGTCCAAATTGAATCCATCATAAAACGCGTCAACTTAGATCGACAAGGGTCCAAGATAACCCCAGAATTTGAACAATTGGTTTCGCCTTTAGGTCCTATTGAAGCCATGGAGAAACAAACCTACAGCTTTGAGATTCCTGATGGCAGTGGTATGGAGGGAAGTTTTAGTCCAGCCCTGAATATCGATGATAAATTTATCTTGGTGGGCGATCTCAAAAATGATTACCAAGAAGATATTGAAACCCCCCGAACCTATTTTATGGCGTGGGCACTCAATGAGAAACTGGTGGATCAAAAAATGGTAAATCAGCCCATGAACAATTTGGCGATTATCATCGGTCAGACCTTATTCTTTAGTTTGTTTATAGTCCTTGTTTTTTCATTGCTGTTCAAATATATTACTGCATTGAAAACCAAACCCAAAACATTGGCAGTGCTTGCCTTTATCATAAGTCTGATCTTTTTTGTGCTATATGGCATGCTCATTTATACTTTTGATAGAATCATCCCCATTGGCCTAACCTTATTAGGGATGTTGATTGCGGTACTATTGACCTGGCGTTTTGCTTATAAATTTCTGGTTACGGGCGTAGCGGAAGGTGCCGAAAAATACGATGTGTTTATCAGCTATTCCCATGGCAACAGCGCCTGGATCAAACAAAATGTATATGAACCCTTAAAAACCTTCAAAAAAGAAAATGGCGAAAGCCTCAACATTTTTTTTGATGAAAAAAGCATTGGCGTTGGTGAAGCCTTTACCTCCAAATATATGTGGGGCATTGTAGACTCCAAAGTCTTCATTCCGGTAATTTCTGAAGAATATTACGGAAAAAACCACTGCAAAAACGAAATGGATTTGGCCTATAAACGTTCCGTTGAAAAACTGCTAAAAATTATACCGATTGCCTTCTCCTATAATTGTGTGCCACAAATCTACACGCACATCAATTTTTTGGACATTTCGGTAAATCCTAAATTTATGGAAGCTATTAGGGAGAGCTTATTGAAATAGGAGGGCCTTGTTCTCCTTGGGCACTTTCTGGCAATCATTTATAATAGTCTAGTAATAATACTTTTTCTTGCAGTAAGGATATGACAAAACCCTATTTTTTTCAATTCCCAAGTGTTTTTTTGTAAAAGACTGGGAGATTTTTATGCCAATGTATTCCAAAAAAAAACCGCCATTGAAAGACGGTTTTTGTACACAAAATATTTTTTAACCTATAATAAAGATACCACCTATGGCAAGTACCTCATCCATTGTTAATGGTTCGTCAAACGCTTCTGTAAGCGCATCGTCTCCTCCAAAATTAGCAAACATTCCTGCTAAATTAACGCCACCCTGAACTTTGTTTGATTCAGGCGTTGCGCCTCCATAAACAGCTTCAAATGCTGCTGGTAATTTGTTTTCAGATTGAGTAATCCATCCTTTTTCATCACGCATCCGTCTTACCTGAGCCGCATGTCTCGCTTCTACAGAATGAATTTGCAAAGCATACTGCAATAAGGCATTGTCATTGGCTAAAGCACCAGCTTGTGCTGTGATTTCCACTGGAGAGATACATTTTGAAAGCAATTCATAAGTAAGATTGGTCTGCTTTGCTCGAAATGATGCACTTGTTTCTTATTTTGGTTTCACTATATTTTTTTATTTCTCTATCTATCTTCCTTTATTTTTTTTTAATTAGCCAAACAAATACAATACACAACCCATGGACAATAATAAGCGAAGAGAATTTCTAAAATCAACCGGTCTAGTTGGTCTTGGCTTATTTGGAGCTGGATCTGTGTTTGGATCAGACTTTGAAAAATTGCCACTAGAAGCAAATAAAGGCCTTAACCGGATTCAATCCTTTAATATGTCCGGTTTTGCAGCGCCAAAATTGGCGACTGTCCGTGTGGGAATCGTAGGCCTGGGAATGCGGGGTCCGGGAGCTGTGGATCGTTTGAGTAAAATCGAAGGAGTAGAAATTAAAGCACTTTGCGACTTGCTTCCTGAGCGCGTAGCAAAAGCCAAAGAACAATTGAAAGACACCTCACATCAGCCAGTTGGTTATTCGGGGAATGTTTACTCTTGGAAGGAAATGTGCGACCGGACAGATTTGGATCTTATCTATATCGCCACGCCATGGGAATGGCATACGCCAATGGCAGTCTATGCGATGGAAGCTGGCAAACATGCGGCTACAGAAGTGCCTGCAGCGCGTACACTGGATGAATGCTGGCAATTGGTCGAAACTTCAGAGCGTACTAAGAAGCACTGCATGCAGCTGGAGAATTGCTGCTACGACTTTTTTGAATTGATGACTTTGAAAATGGCCCGTGAGGGATTTTTTGGCGAGGTTGTCCATGTGGAAGGTGCCTATATTCATAATCTACTCAGTTTGAATTTTGATAAAGAAAATGGCTATCAGGATATGTGGCGATTGAAAGAAAATTATCGAGATGGGAATCTTTACCCTACACATGGTTTAGGTCCAGTCTGCCAGATCTTGAATATCAACCGTGGCGATCAAATGGATTACCTGACCTCGCTTTCTTCCAATGATTTTTTGATGAAGAATGAAGCTGAGAAGCTGGCAAAAGAGGATTTGTTTTGGTCCGAATTTGCTTCAAAAAATTACCGTGGAAATATGAATACCACGATCGTAAAGACAAAGCAAGGCAAATCCATCATGATTCAACATGACGTAACTTCTCCTCGACCGTATTCGCGACTTCATGTAGTCAGCGGTACCGAAGGCTACGCTCAGAAATATCCTGAGCAAAAAGTTTCTAAGGGCCACAGCTGGATGAACGAAGAGGAAATGAAGGAGTTGGAGAAAAAATATACCCCTGAGATTGTTCAGAAAGTCGGTGAACTAGCTAAGCAAGTTGGTGGTCATGGGGGAATGGACTTTATGATGGATTGGAGATTGATCGACTGCCTGAGAAATGGTTTGCCGCTGGATCAGGATGTGTATGATGCGGCGCTTTGGAGCTCTATTTCACCACTGAGTGAATGGTCTGTGATGAACCGCTCCAACTCAATCGACGTGCCTGACTTCACTGCCGGCAATTGGAAGTCCAACAAACCCGTTCCGATTACACTTCGGTAAGACTTGAAATTCGATAATTAATTAAGGGGCTCCTTTTTTGGTTTGATCAGATCTAAGATGACCAAAATCGCATAATGATCTGAATAGGGGAGTCGGAAAACCTGATAGCTAACCAGCTGAAAATAAGTCGAATCATAAAAGAGGTAATCGATTCGCTTCCCATCTGAGCCAGCGTAGGTTGGTTCGCTGTTTCCCGCTTCTTTTCCAGCGTCTTTCCAATGAGTGGGAATCCGATTGTAAGCCTCAGAACTTTCTTTAAAATTGAAATCACCGGCAATAAAAGCAGGGCGAGGCAGTGCGTCCGCATAAGTGATCAAAGCATCAATCTGGGCAACTCGATTTTCCTCAGACTCATGATCAAGGTGAACACTTCCCATGTAGATTTCTTCCGAGGTATTCAATTCCAGTTGTGACCAGACCGCAGCTCTAGGTTCTCCTCCGGCTGGACTAGGAAGTGGAAATGTATGATACCCCTTTGACTTTTTGTTCAAAATCCCATTCCCATAGGCTCCTTCTTGGAACTTGAAAGATCGTCCAAAATATCCTTGATAACCTGTTTCCTTGCGAAGTCTTGAGATCTGATTGATTTTTTCGCCATAAATTCTAGCGGACCGAAGCGTCATACTATCTACTTCTTGGAAAGCAATGGCCTCAGGCTGTAGGAGAGCAATGTAGTCTGATATCGTATCTAGGGTAGGTTTACCGGGTATGGAAGGATTTTCCCCATGATAGATATTATAGGAAAGAATGCTGAACCGCTGGGCTTCAGCTATAGAAGTAATTAGGATCGAAAAAAAAGTAAAGAGAATTAATCGTTTCATTTTTGCTGTGTAATCATAAATTTCGACTGGTTAACTTTTCCGCGCTGCCATTGATTTTGGTGAGCAATAGTAACTCTTTCGCCCAATTCAACCGATAGATGGCCGATTCAATTTTGCTACCTAGTTGAGGTTTTGATATTTTTCACTTGGAGGAATGTGCTTAAATCCATCTGAATCGGCATACACCTCGGTTAGCCCTACCGGTAAAGTAGCGGATTATCATAATATTTAGAAAGGATTCCGATTGTTTAGAGTATTTTTCATTGATGAAAAAAATACTAATTGGGATTTTGCTTTTTGTTGCATTAATCGCAGGCCTCGCGTGGGGATTAGAGGTTTACACTGAAAATAAAATCACACAACTCCTCAATAGTAATCCAGATCGAAAGTATGATATTCTTTATGAAGATATTTCGATCAGCCTTTTTAATCAAACCGCAAGCCTTAAAAAAATCAGGCTGGTGCCTTTGGATGAAACCGCAAGTACTAAAGTAAGCGGCTCCTTAAATAGTATTGAATTAATTGGGGTGAGCTATTGGGATTTGATCTTCGACCGCAAATTGACTATAAATCAACTTTTATTGGATGAGCCTGGGTTCAGATTGATTCACAAAGAAGTTCAGGGTGGCGCTGAAAACAATTCTCAGGCGCTTCAGGATGTTTTTCAAGACATCATTTCCAGAGGAGTGATCAGTAATTTTGAACTCCGAAATGGGACTGCTGAATTTCTTGTACAAGGTGATAGCTTGACGCCTTTCGGGAATTTCACGGATTTGAATATCTCCGCAAATGGAATCGTTTCTGATTCAGTGATAATTCAAAACTTGGTTCCTTTCCAGCTGGAGTCCATTCAAATCAGCCTAAAAAACTTAAAATTAAACACGAAAGATAAACAGCTTTTTAAATTCGGTGAATTAGTGTTTGATTCTGAATCTAAATCTATTCTCATCAAGGACATTACCCTCAAATATGACGACTGGCAGAAAGCCGTTGATGAAATGGTTTATCAGAAAGATGTGATTGAATTGAGCTTGAAAGAATTGTCGCTCAGCTACATCGGTGCTAAAAATAATATTTATGGAAATTGGCAAATCATAGCAGGACTCGCGACTTTGGATAGTTTGGTGGTTGATGATTTTCGTGACAAAAATAAGCCACGCCCGGATGAACCCGAAAAGCCATTATTTGAGGGCATGGTGGAGCAGATTCCATTTCCAATAGAGCTAGATACCATTCGGATTTTAAACTCACAAATTGTTTATCAGGAATTGAGTCCTGGAAATGCTAAACCTGGAACTTTCAAATTTGATCAACTGTCAGGGGAAATTTTGAATGTAATATCTTCCGATTCCTTACAATCAGGTGCAATGACTGTGAGCGCCAGTGCCTTATTTAATGGAGTTGCCAAAATGAATATGGACATTCAAGTACCTTATGGTGAAAAATCCTTTACGCTTCAGGCACGTGTTCAGGCATTTGAACTATCTGGGATCAACGATATTCTAGAGCGAATGGCAAACGTAAAAGTGGAGACCGGTAGGGTCAAAGAAATGCTACTTGATATGAATGTCAGTAGATACAGTTCTTCCAATCGACTGACTTTTCAGTACGAAGATTTAAAACTAGAACTGCTGGGTAATGATCAATCCAAACAGAAATTCAAGAGTGCACTAGCCAACTTATTTACAGCTAAAAACAACTTGGCTTCTGACTCTAATTATAAAAAATCAATTTACGTCACCAAACGAAATATTTATCGAGGGCCTTTTAATCTAATGTGGGAAAGTACCAAAGAAGGCCTATTGCAAATTGTTCCGGGAGATATCGCTCAAATTTTCGTCACTAAGAAAAAATAATCAAGTTAGAACTTACCAACAAAGATCTCGAAAAGAAAGGTAGTTTAGGTTCTTGAAAAGCGGACAGTCAAGGGAATTTGAAAAGTTGGTCCAAGTCTGAAGACCTTGAACCAGTTCAGTATGGAGGTCCAAGTCTGAAAACTTTGAACCAGTTGAGTCTGGAGGTCCAAGTCTGAAGACTTTGAACCAGTTGAGTCTGGAGGTCTGAAACAAATGAACCTAATGGTCACATCAAAAAAAAAGCTTCCCGAATTGGGAAGCTTTTGGTTTGAAAACCAGTTTTAAAGAAGTGGATTTCCACCTCTTCTATCGGTGAGTTTTTCGTCCTCACGCTTTCTTTCTAGAAAGCTGTCGCCTGAGGTGTGCTCCTGCATCTGATTGTCCTGATTTCTTCTGCCTATCATACCATCTTCTGAAGAGTTATCATAATCTCCTCTGTTCGATCCGAATAGACTTCTGTTTTCTTGTCCATAATAAGTATGAATGCTTTGAATGAATTCATGCTGTGGACCTGTAGGCCAGTTATCCTCGTCAAAGCCTGGGGAATTCTCCAAAGTTTGTTCAGATTCCTTGACAATCACTACGTCATCTTGTGCAGTATCGAATTGGAATGATTCCCACGGAAGTGCTAAAAGTTTAGATCCTAGATTTAAAAATCCTTCATTTACTTTAAGGACTACATAGGAAACTTCTCCGGTTCGAGCGTTCATTACGATGTCTTTGATACTTCCGACTTTTTCGTCGCGCGGTGTTCTGACAGTCCATCCTGCTGCTGTCGAGCATCTAATTTGGGAATTTGTTAAATGATCCATGTTGTTAGTTAGTTAAGTGAACAAAATAATTTGATTAATACTATCCCAAGAGCATGCCATGGTAAGAAATGGTCTTTATGACTGATTAGAGTAGTGTTATCGAAAAGATTAAAAAAAATCATCCACTTATTGGGAAAGAAATTTCCAGACTTGCTGATTAAAAGTGCAGCTTTTTAGTATTCCAATCTCAAAAAATAAATCAAAAATTAGCTCTTGTTTCGGATCATGTTTTCCTAAACCTCTTCATTTCTTCAGCCACTTTTTGATCTAGCTCGAGATCACCTTTGGAAAGCTCATTAATGATATTTTCGAAGTTTGTTTGATCTCGATTTTGCGATAGTTTGGCGCTTGCCTGCACTTCTGTGATCTGAATCTCGAAACCCATCAGTGCACGAATTTGGCTTTCTAGATAGCCCTCACTCATCCCTTCAACACTGACCCGATTCGGACGGCCTGATTCATAAGTGTCCACTAATTTTTTCAAATGTTTTAGCAATTCTTCCCCCTCAATGATTCTGATTTTCCCGTAGACATGCACCGCTAGGTAGTTCCAGGTGGGTACATTCTCATGGTCGTACCAAGAAGAAGAAATATAGGCATGCGGACCCTGAAAAATGACCAAAACCTCGCTTTGCTCTGGAATCGCTTTCCACTGGGAATTTGCTTTGGCAATATGACCGGAAATAATGGCTTCACCAGATTCGTTTTGATCTAAGACAAAAGGGATATGAGTAGCAAGAGGTCTCACATTACCCTGTGAAATTAGCGTTGCGAAGGCATTTTTCTGGATGAACGAAATGATTTCAGGTTCGTCTTCCCAGCGATTGATTGGATTCACATACATGCTCGCTATTATTTCTGGTTAATTTTGGTCCAAGCTATAAAAAATTAGTACTGCGAAACAGATTTGCAGTAAATTCAATCTCAGATTTTTAGTAAGTTAGTTTTATGGAAAATGTATCAACAGATCGACTGGAATTGGCCGCGAAGTTTGTCAATAATACCGGCGCACCGATTTTTTTAACCGGGAAAGCAGGAACTGGAAAGACTACTTTTTTGAGAGATTTGGTCCGGAAGACGCATAAGCGACACGTGATCTTGGCACCAACCGGTATTGCTGCTTTGCATGCAAAAGGGGTTACTATTCACTCGCAGTTTCTTTTGCCGATGGGCAGTTTTCTGCCTGTTCGCGAACCTGAAGGTAATTTCACCAGCCAATATGGTTTTTTCACCCAAAACACCTTGGCGAGAAAGCATCCGCTCAATCAACTCCGAAAAAACGTCCTGAAAGCAGTAGACCTACTGGTCATCGATGAAGTCAGTATGCTTCGGGCGGATATTTTGGATGCGATTGACTACCGCATGCGAAGTGTGAAAGGCAATTACCGCGATCCTTTTGGAGGAGTGCAGGTTCTAATGATTGGTGATTTGTATCAATTGCCACCCATCGTCCGAGATAATGAGTGGGAAATCTTACGACAGTTTTATCCAAGTATGCATTTTTTTGAAGCGCATGCTTTGCGAAATTCTGGAATGGTATACCTCGAGTTGGACAAGATTTTCCGGCAGCAGGACGAAGAGTTTATTCGAATTTTGAATCACCTGCGGGATAATGAAGTAACCGCAGATGACGTGCGAGTACTCAATTCTCATTACAAGACGGAAGCAGAAGTCAAAGAACTTCCGCCATGCATCACGATCACCACGCATAACTACAAGGCCGATCAGCTCAATCAAAAAGAGTTGGATACACTTAATATTACTTCCTTTTTCTATAATTCTGAGGTGGAGGATGACTTTCCGGAGTCGCTTTTCCCACTTCCAAAAACCATCGAACTCCGCGAAGGTGCCCAGATTATGTTTGTCAAAAACGATAGTTCGGGCAGTGCCGAGTACTTCAATGGGAAGCTAGCCAAAGTCATCAGACTTTCTAAAACGGAGGTAATAGTGCGAATGCAGGATTCAGAAGTAGAATTTCAGCTGCGCAAAGAGCGATGGGAAAACAAGAAATACATCATTAATAATGAGACCAAGGAGCTGGACGAAGAAGTCGTGGGTACGTTCTCCCAATTCCCAATTAAACTGGCTTGGGCGGTAACCGTGCATAAAAGCCAAGGCTTAACTTTTGATCGGGCGATTATTGATGTAGGTCAGGCTTTTGCTCCCGGTCAAGTTTATGTGGCTTTGAGCAGATTGAGGTCATTGGAAGGTTTGGCACTTCGAAGTCGGATTTCTTCTGACTTGATTCAATCTGATCGGCAAGTGGTTGATTTTTCAACTGGAGCGAAAAAACAAACTCGATTGGAAGAATTGCTGGATCAGCATCAAGGTCAATACGTATCACATATTTTGGATAGCACCTTTGATTTCAGTCCGATTCAAAAGGAGTTGGAAGTTTTTCAAAAGGATCAGGCTAGTAGTATGGAGTTTGAAGACGAGGAAATGCGCGGAGCAATCCCAACGATTAGAAGTCGATTTCAGGCTGAAAAGGAGAACTCTGATCGTTTCCGAAGACAACTTTTGACTTTGGTCCATATGGGTGATCAATCCAAACTTCAAGAGCGTTTGGCTAAGGGAAGTCAGTATTATCGGGATATTATTGCCAATCAGATTCAACAAGTGATTGGCCTAAGAAGCCAAGTGGAGCATTTTTCCAAAACTAAAAAGTACCAGGAGGGATTGGAGTTGCTGGAAGGAATGCTAATTCGAAAATATTTGGAGATCAGTAAAGTAGCTCGAATGGTCAAGGCGATTTTGAATGGAGATATGCCCGGCAAAATGGAAGAACTCGATCAGGAAGTTTTGGCCCTCCGGATGCAGTTTATTGCGAAAGCAAAAGAAAAAGCGGCGGATAAAAT
>JBBQDY010000070.1:0-11704 GCA_038320155.1 Cytophagales bacterium | reverse complement strand
ATCTTTTCTGAATTTGAAGGTACTGCAAAACCGGACTTGACGATGGGAGATGGCGATGTGAAATACCATATGGGCTACTCCAGTGATATTATTACTCCAAATAATAATAAAGTACACCTCAAATTAGCTCCTAATCCTTCTCACCTTGAAGCAGTAGATCCTGTTGTGGAAGGTTTCATTAGAGCTAAAATTGATACTGAGCATAAAAATGATGCGAGGAAAGCACTTCCAATTTTGATTCATGGAGATGCAGCTGTTGCAGGACAGGGGATTGTCTATGAAGTCACTCAAATGGCTGGATTGGAAGGCTACAATACCGGAGGAACGATTCACTTTGTAATCAATAACCAAGTTGGATTTACCACTGACTTTGATGATGCACGTACTTCCATTTACTGTACTGATGTAGCAAAGATCATTGATGCGCCAGTAATTCACGTGAATGGGGACAATGCGGAAGCGGTTGTATTTGCGGCAAAACTCGCAGCGGAATTCCGTCAAAAATTTAGTAAAGATATTTTTGTGGATATGGTCTGCTACCGGAGACATGGTCACAATGAGTCTGATGAGCCAAAATTCACTCAGCCCGAACTTTATAACATCATTTCCAAGCATCCAAACCCAAGAGAGATTTACGTGAAGCGCTTGACCGAGCGCGGAGATTTTGATGCAAAAATAGCCTCCCAGATGGATGAGGAATTCAGGCAATTGCTTCAGGATCGCCTAAATATGGTTAAAGAAAAAGCTTTGCCTTATCAAGCCACGAAGTTTGAGGAAGAGTGGAGCAGCCTCAGGAGATCGAAGCCTGAAGATTTTGACAAATCCCCACAAACCGGAGTATCTATTTCTGAAATCGAAAAAGTAGCAGAGGCGCTAACGGTATTGCCGAAAGGTTTTAAGCCACTGAAGCAAATCGAAGCTCAACTGAAGCAGCGGAAAGATATGTTTTTCCAGTCCAAAGAATTGAACTGGGCAGCGGCTGAACTTTTGGCTTATGGAACACTTCTTTTGGAAGGTAAGAGTGTTCGATTGACCGGTCAGGATGTGCAGCGTGGTACATTCTCGCATCGTCATGCGGTACTCCATGATGCTAATACGAATCAACAATTCAATTCGCTTTTAGAATTGAAGGATCGAAAGGGGCAATTCCATATTTACAATTCCTTGCTTTCGGAATATGCAGTTTTAGGATTTGAATACGGTTATAGCATTGCAAATCCGAATTCATTGACTATTTGGGAGGCTCAGTTTGGAGACTTTGCCAATGGTGCTCAAACAATGATTGATCAGTTTATTTCTTCAGGTGAGACCAAATGGCAGAAAATGAATGGTTTGGTGATGCTTCTTCCACATGGCTACGAAGGCCAAGGACCTGAGCATTCGAATGCAAGGCCTGAGCGATTTCTTCAGCTTTCTGCCGAGTACAATATGGTAGTTGCCAATGTAACAGAGCCTTCTAATTTCTTCCATCTTCTTCGAAGACAATTGACATGGGATTTTAGAAAGCCCTGTGTGGTGATGTCTCCAAAATCACTGTTGAGACATCCGAAAGTCATTTCACCGCTGTCGGAATTTACCCAAGGATCCTTCAAAGAAGTGATCGATGACAATAATGTCAAAGCCAAAGATGTGAAACGAGTAATTCTTTGCTCCGGGAAAATCTATTATGATTTGGAAGAAGCTCGAGAGAAAGATAAAATCAAAGATGTGGCCATCGTTCGTATCGAACAGCTTCATCCTCTTCCGATAAAACAGATCAAAGACACACTCGCTGCTTATGAAAAAGCAGAATTAGTTTGGGTTCAGGAAGAGCCGGAAAATATGGGTTATTGGAATTATATCCTGAGATTACTTTACAAAAAGTTACCGATGGAACTGATTTCCAGAAAACCCAGCGCCTCTCCAGCTACAGGTTATAATAAAGTCCATGTCGAGGAGCAAAAGAATATTATCGCCAAAGCATTAAAAGTGAATTAATTCTGCAAGCTAAAATCCCAAAATAAATCCATTCAATTTGTCGCCATTTTTCGAAGACAAAAACATAAATCTTATGAGCAAAGAAATAAAAGTCCCCGCAGTAGGAGAATCAATTACCGAAGTGACCGTCGGCCAATGGTTTAAAAAAGATGGCGATGAAGTGCAGATGGACGAAGTATTATGTGAGCTAGAGTCAGATAAAGCCACATTTGAATTGCCAGCTGAGTCTGCTGGAATATTGAAGATCAAAGCACAAGAAGGTGATACCTTAGAAATCGGAGCTTTAATCTGTGTGATCGAAGAAAGTACATCTGGTTCGGAAACTGCTACTTCGGATACTCCCAAATCAGAAACTACTTCCGATACCTCACCTGAACCTCCCAAATCAGAAGCTCCAGCAAAATCGGCTAGCGCTGGAACTGGTGAAGTAAAAATTATGGTGGTTCCCACTGTTGGTGAATCAATCACTGAGGTGACTCTTGCCAATTGGCTGAAAAAGGATGGGGATTTTGTGAAGTTGGATGAAATCATTGCAGAAGTAGATTCTGACAAAGCGACTTTTGAACTTCCAGCAGAAGCTTCAGGCGTTCTTCGCCATGTAGCTCAGGAAGGTGATACGCTTGAAATCGGAGGCACGATCTGCAAGATCGAAGTATCGGAAGATGCACCTGCTTCCGCTGAAAGCAAAAGTGAAACTCCTGCGGCATCTTCATCTTCGGCTACAGAGAAAGAATCTTATGCTACTGGACATGCATCTCCTGCTGCTGCCAAAATACTTTCTGAGAAAGGGATTTCAGCTACTGAAGTGAAAGGATCTGGAAAAGATGGCAGAATCACAAAAGAAGATGCCGAGGCTGCAAAAAAATCTGCTCCTGTTCCTAACGCTGCTCCCAAAGCAGAAACCAAATCTGAAGCTAAAACTGAAGATAAACCGGTTTCAGTTTCAGGCTCGCGAAATGAGCGAAGAGAAAGAATGTCTTCCCTGAGAAAAACGGTATCTAGAAGATTGGTGACTGTGAAAAATGAAACGGCAATGTTGACCACGTTCAACGAAGTGAACATGAAGCCGATCATGGACATGCGTTCCAAATTTAAAGATCAATTCAAAGAAAAGCATGGGGTAGGACTTGGCTTTATGTCATTCTTCACTAAAGCGGTTTGTGTAGCTCTTCAAGAGTGGCCATCAGTAAATGCTAAGATTGATGGAAATGAAATGGTTTTCAATGATTACTGTGATATCTCGATTGCCGTATCAGCTCCGAAAGGATTGGTTGTTCCAGTGATCCGAAATGCCGAATCCATGTCTTTTGACCAAATCGAAAAAGAGGTCCTGAGGCTTGCAGGCAAAGCAAGAGATAATAAATTGTCCATCGAAGAGATGACCGGCGGAACCTTTACCCTCACCAATGGCGGCGTTTTCGGCTCGATGATGTCTACTCCGATTATCAATGCGCCTCAATCCGCAATCTTAGGAATGCACAATATCGTGGAGCGCCCTATGGCCGTGAACGGAGAAGTGAAAATCCTTCCAATGATGTATATCGCGCTTTCGTATGATCACCGAATCATTGATGGAAGAGAATCTGTCAGTTTCTTGGTACGCGTGAAGCAACTTCTGGAGGAGCCGACACGATTGTTGTTTGGAGTCTGATTGATTTAAGATTTACGTCCCGATAATTATCGGGATTTGATTTACGAAGGGCATAGAACTGTCAGCCCTGATTTTAACCAGTCTTGGCTCTTGCTTCTAGGCTCTAAATTCTAAAAAAAATGTACGACGTAATAGTTATTGGTTCTGGTCCTGGTGGATATGTAGCAGCGATTCGCTGTGCTCAACTGGGAATGAAAACTGCAATCATTGAGAAATACCCAACGCTTGGAGGCACATGCCTGAATGTCGGCTGTATTCCTTCCAAAGCACTCTTGGATTCTTCTGAGCATTATCACAATGCTGCTCATACCTTCAAAACTCACGGAATTAACCTGAGCAATTTGAAAGTTGACTTAAAGCAAATGATCGCTCGAAAAGAAGACGTGGTTAAGCAAAATGTTGAAGGGATCTCTTATTTAATGAAGAAAAATAAGATCGATGTACATCAGGGATTGGGTTCATTTGTAAATAAAACTACCGTCAAGGTTACAAAGGACGATGGATCGGCTGAAGAAATTGAAGGAAAGAATATCATCATTGCCACTGGTTCGAAGCCAGCAAATCTGCCGTTTATCAAATTGGATAAGGACCGAGTGATCACATCGACGGAGGCTTTGAAATTAAAGGAAATTCCGAAGCATATGATTGTAATCGGTGGTGGAATCATTGGAATGGAGCTTGGTTCAGTTTATGGACGTATGGGAGCGAAAGTATCGGTGATAGAGTTTATGGATTCATTGATTCCTTCGATGGATCGTACGATGGGAAAAGAACTTCAGAAGTCGTTGAAGAAACTCGGATTCGATTTTTACCTAAAACACAAAGTGATCGGAGTAGAAAGAAAAGGCAAAGAGGTTACAGTAAAGGCTGAGAACTCGAAAGGCGAAACTGTTGAGATTAAGGGCGATTATGTTTTGGTTTCGATTGGAAGGAGACCGTATACAGATGGACTCAACGCTGAGGCAGCTGGAGTCAAAATCACCGAACGCGGTCAAGTGGAAGTGAATGACCATTTACAAACAAATGTTTCTAATATCTATGCCATTGGAGATGTTGTAAAAGGAGCAATGTTGGCTCATAAGGCAGAAGATGAGGGTACTTTTGTTGCAGAGACCATTGCAGGCCAAAAGCCACATATTGATTATAATCTCATTCCAGGAGTAGTTTATACCTGGCCGGAGGTAGCTTCAGTAGGATTTACTGAGGAGCAATTGAAAGAAAAAGGCATCAAATACAAGACCGGTAAGTTTCCATTTATGGCTTCAGGCCGGGCACGTGCCGCAATGGATACGGATGGATTGGTCAAGGTATTGGCCGATTCAGAGACCGATGAGATTCTCGGTGTACACATGATTGGACCAAGAACAGCGGATATGATTGCTGAGGCTGTAGTAGCGATGGAGTTTCGAGCTTCGGCAGAAGACATCTCCCGAATGTCTCATGCACATCCGACTTACACGGAGGCATTCAAAGAAGCCTGTCTGGCAGCCACAGAAAATCGAGCGTTACATATTTGATAACTTGAGATATAAAATATTGAAGCCCTCTGGTTCACGCCGGAGGGCTTTTTCTTTTTGGATAAAAATGAGTTTATTTCATCATGAAGTTTAATGTTGCAATAATCGGTGCAGGGAATGTCGCTTGGCACCTTGCCCCAGCTTTGGAAGATGCTGGCCATACAGTGACTGAAGTTTATGCACGTACTTTAAAATCAGCAAGCAAGATTACGGAGCGGGTTTATGAAGCAGAGCCAAAGGAGGATTTGGATTTTTCAGAAAGTAAAGCTGAGCTGTTTATTTTGGCGGTAAAGGATGCTGCTATACCAGAAATCTCAGATGCAATCATCTTACCTGAGAATTCCATCCTAGTTCATACTTCTGGTTCAGCTGATTTGGCTAGTTTGAATTTGAGCTCTGCGACCTACACTGGGGTTTTTTATCCACTTCAAAGCTTTTCTGTTGGGAAAAAAGTGGATTGGAGAGAACTTCCGATTCTGGTGGAATCTGAGGATGAGGAGGTACTCCAAAAGCTCAAGAAACTTGCGAAAAGTTTAACTCATCAAGTGTTTACTGTCCGTTCAAAAGACCGGAAAGGCCTTCATGTGGCAGCGGTTTTTGCCAGCAATTTTACCAATCACATGATCCGGATCGCAGAAGAAATTATGCGGAAGCAGGGTCTGGATTTTGAAATGCTCAAGCCATTGATTATTGAGACCATTTCAAAAAGCCTTCAGATTGGAGCCAAGAATGCGCAGACTGGACCGGCTATTCGAGAGGATTACGAGACGCTTGAGGAGCACCATCAGTTTTTAAACTACAATGAAGAAATCGCAGAAATTTACCGGTTGATTTCTCAGGATATTATAGATAGTTGACTATCATGTATTTGAAAATTAGTAGATGATTTCAAGATTTTTTTTATTATTCATTAGAATTTTAAATTAAAGTATTTACATTCAAATGTTTGAGGTTTATTAATTTTTCAACCAATTTTTCCAACAATAACTAATTCTTATTATGAGCTATGTAAATCGAACATTACGATCGCTTCCTTTCGGTAGGATTATCGGAGGCCCAATGATTGCAGCAATTCATGCGCAAGCTTTGGCTGCCAAATCAACAGTTAATTTCATCAAAGAAGTTGGATTCAAATCTGCTCCCGACGAACAGGATGGAAACCAAGATGAAAATATGGGTGATGTGCGAAATGTCACTTTCAAGTACAAGCGCAAGACTGCCGGAGGAAGCGGTGTAGGAAATGAAGCTGGGGAAGAAGAGGTTTCTCTTACTGTCCCTATTCTGACAATTATCCCAATTCCTTACATCCGTATCGAAGAAATGACCATTCGTTTCACAGCAAACATCACAGAGCAGCAAGAATATAAATCTGCGAGTGCAAGTAGCGGTAGTGTAGCCACGGATACTGCAATGAATTTTAAAGCTGGGGGCTTTTTATCGCCGGTTAAGTTTAACCTCAATGCTAAAGTTTCAACTAAAAATAATTGGAGTAGCAGCTCCAGTACTAAGGTGAATACTTCTACGCAATATACTATGGACATCCAAGTGCGCGCCGTACAGGATGAAATGCCAGCTGGTTTAGCGAGAGTGCTAGATATCATGGAGCAAGCAATTTTGGAGAAGCCGACCCCTACAACACCATAATTTTTATTTTCATTTTTATTTAATCAACAAGCCATGAGCCAGTTGAATCAAATCATTGCGTCTTTACTCAGCGACGTCAATGAAGCTAAAGCCAAAGCCGATGAAGCCTCTCGGAATCTAGCTTTGACTTATGCTTCGGATGATGTACTTCAATTTTTTCCCGTTCCTAAAATTGGAATTCAAAACCTTGAAATTGAATTGAAATATGCAATCGAAGGGGTGGAGGAGAAACCTTTTGAAAGCAGTCAATCCAAGGAGAGATTAGCTAACTATGTCAAAAATTTTTCTGCAGAAACAGCTCGTGAAATTAGAGCCGAGGTATCTAAAGAAGCTAGCAAAAATATATTGTATAAAGGGCTAGGAAGCAACTATCCAGACAATAATTGGGAAGTTAATGTTGCAAAAATGATTTCCGTCCAGTTGGAGACCTTAACGAATCCAGGAAATGACGTTTCTAAAAATATTCAATCTGCAAAGAAATCGCTTCAGGACGATCTTCCTCAAGTCATCCCAACCGTGACCAGATCCGCTGGATTTGCTATTGTTCCCACATCAAAAGGTAATTTTGAGTTACTTGGAATTTCTGAGGATGATGTGGTCGATTTTAGAGTAGTGAAAGCTTATCGATCGAACCAAGAAGCACTCTCAGACGCGAAACAACTCTCTTCGTCTGTTACTTCTAACAAGGCAACCGTATCAGATTTCAAGAAAGACGTCGTCACCAAAATGGACCTTGCTAGTATAAAGATGGGAAATCTGGAATTGCCGATTGAAGTTGAATCCAAGAAAATAGGGGCCATTCAACCTAAAACGTTTTTTGAAACTTTGGTTTCCGATAAATCTATTTCAATCAAAAATCCCTTAGTCAAACAGCCTTGGATGATCGGAAGGCCGACACCAAAACCCAAACCAAATTCACCTGCCACACCGGAGCGGGGAGATGGGTCAGAAGAAGATGAATCATTGCGTGAAATCGCAAATGAGGTATTAAAAAAACGAATGATCCAACTCGAAGCAGGAATCAGCAAAATTGCTGAAGAAACTAAAACAACTGCTTTGAGAGTCGCCGTAGATTCTGAGAAGCTCAGTAAAATAAAACCCGAAAATGTAATGACGATTAAGTTCACACTCAACTCGCAAGATTTCACAATGTTGGACAACGATTCAAAACCTTCCATCCTTTAATTAATTTCCCATGATTACTCCGAGATACATTTCAGAACTTTTAGGGGCACCGATGGCAGCTATTGTACAGGCAGAGGGAATTGCTGCTCGAGCTACTGCCGACTTTATCAAAGAAGTGGGTTTTACTGGTGTCTCTGACAGCATCGATGGAGATTATGGCACAATCCGGAATGTAACCTTCAGCTATGAGCGGATCAAAGCAGATGGGACTACCGAGATCGCTAAACTCTCCGTTCCCCTACTGACAATTATACCTATCCCATCTATTCAGGTGGCTGAAGCTGAAATCGAATTTGATCTTGCTATGACTCAGCCCGAATCATCTCCAGAACCAAAGGAGACCTCAAATTTCGGCAATTTATCTTCTTACAGATCGGTTCAGCTGAAAGCAGTTTTTGCAAAAAAAACCAATCCTTCTTCTAATACACCTGTGACTACAATTGCTACCTCCAATATGAATGTCAAAATTCGATTAGCGCAAGCAGAGCTGTCAGTTGGAATGGTACAACTTTTAAATATTCTTGATTCAGCTAATAAGGAAAAGTAATGGGGAGCTTTTTAGAATCCATAAGGAAATGGTATGAAAATTTGTTTGGAACATCCAAAACTGCAAAAGTTGGAATTTTTCCAGAGCCTACTCCTGAGATTTATGCGGCAAAGACACCAGGTTTAAGTTGTCCAGTATGTAGCCATCGAATCATAGTTAGCATAGAAAATTTACTTTCCGGTCAAGAAATTCAATGTCCTTCTTGTGGGCTGGAATTGACCGTAGATCCGGATAAATCGGGCGGTGCGTTAGATGCACTGAACAAACTTCAAAGAGGATTGAATCAAGCCTCAAAAATAAAATCAGATAACGGAATTTAGATCAAAGATTAAGTGTCTCCGCTTTTCTGCCGGTAGGGGGCATACGAAAATAGAATTTGCTAAAAACTCTCAACGAACGCTACATCGGTCATCAGTCATCCCCGCCTGTCTTTCGGGCAGGGATATTCGGTCTTTTTAATCAGAGAAAATAAGACTACCGGTATCATTCCGTACAATCATATTAATGATTCCAGCTCCCAAACTTGCCTGATTGATAATCCTGGTAAGCTTCCCGGATTTCCTGCTCGGTATTCATTACAAATGGCCCTTGAGCTACCATGGGTTCATTGAACGGTAAAGCATGTCCTAAAATCAGAATTGATTCTTTAGAAGCTTCAAAGCTGATCTCAGTCCCATCATTTTCAAATGTAACGAGCTGTCTAAGATTTACCTCAGTGCCATTTATTTTCACTGTACCTCTTACTAGGTAGCAAAAAATGTTTTCGTCAGATGAAATAGACTTGGATATTTTTCCTCCAGAATTAAAATAGATCGTACTCATCGTCAACGGAAAACTTGGATCAAATGAGCCGTTAACTCCATCCCAGGCTCCAAAAAGTTGCTGCACTTTTACTTTGCCAGAATCAGATTCAAAGCTGTTAATATCCTTCTCTTGAAGTCCCAAATAACGAGGATCGGTCATTTTCTTCGAAGCAGGGAGATTTAGCCAAAGCTGTAAAATTTCAAGTTCGCCTCCATTTTTTTTGAAATCCGAACTGCTCACTTCCGCATGGATCAACCCTCTGCCGGCTGTCATGTATTGAACACCACCCGTAGTAATGACAGACTCATGTCCTCCCGAATCTTTGTGAACGATATCTCCTGCCACAATAAAAGTCACGGTCTCCATTCCTCGATGTGGGTGAGGTCCAAAAGGCAATCCCTGATTTTGCGGAGGATAAACCTGGAAGCCATGATGATTTAGAAAAATAAATGGATCAATCTGATTCAATTCCCTTGTCGGCATGGGGCTATAGGTCACCAAATCTGCAATTGGGCGGTATTCTGATTTGTGAATTTTCTTGATCGTTCTCATGGTATAAAAATTGAATGTCTATACATCATAGTGAATAGAGCACTGAATGGTTCATCTTAATCATCGATTTTAATCCAGATTGATTTGTCGAAGCTCGAACAGATCGGTTCTTCGATCCTTGAGATTTCGGACACTGCCAAATTCATTTAGCTCTCGAAGTAGTGAAATATCCACATCGGCTATTAGGGTCATCTCTGTATTTGGCGTGGCTTCTGCTTTAATCCCATTACTTGGGAAAGGGAAATCACATGGCGTGATCACCATGGACTGCGCATATTGCATATCCATGTTGTGGACCTTTGGAAGATTACCCACACTTCCAGCCATGGCCACATAGCATTCGTTTTCGATTGCCCTAGCCATTGCACAATGGCGCACTCTTGAATAGCCATTTTGAGTATCCGTAAGAAAGGGGACGAAAAGTATATCCATACCTTGATTTGCGAGCAATCTGCTCAACTCAGGAAATTCAACATCGTAGCAAATCAAAATTCCAATCTTACCACAATCGGTATCAAAAGCCTTTAACTGTGTGCCGCCTTGCATTCCCCATACTCTGGATTCCAAAGGTGAAATATGCAATTTCTCATAAAAGTCGATGGAACCGTCTCGCTTGCAGAGATAGCCCACATTGTATAGTTTATCATCTTTGATCTTTGGCATGGAGCCGGTGATAATATTGATATTGTAGGAGACTGATAGCTTTGAAAATCGCTGAACGATTTCATCGGTGTATTTGGCAAGTCCTCGAATGGCCTGAGGTTCACTCAGATGGTTGAACTCCGCCATAAGTGGAGCATTGAAAAGCTCTGGGAAAAGTGCAAAATCTGAACGATAAGAAGATACTGCATCCACGAAATATTCCGCTTGCTGCATCAACTCGTCTAGATTGTCATAAAGCCGCATCTGCCACTGAACCAAACCAAGTCGGACAATGGTCTTATCGGAAGTAGCTTTTTTATTCGGTTTCTCATAATAAATATTATTCCATTCGAGTAAAACCGCAAATTCTCCTGATGAAGCGTCGCCCTCCAGGTAATTTCGCATAATCCGTGCGGGATGGAAATCATTGGCAAGCTGAAAATTCAAAACCGGATCATAGATTTCCTTCAACTTTACAAGCTCCATATACTCCTTTGGACTCATTTTGTCCGCATACTTGTGGTAGTTTGGAATTCTACCGCCGAATACGATTCCTTTCAGATTTAATTTCTCACAAAGTTCTTTTCGATAGTCATAGAGTCTTCTTCCAAGTCTCAGACCACGAAACTCAGGCTTGATAAACACATCAATTCCGTAAAGTAGATCTCCCTCATAAGTGTGATTTTCAAAAGTAAAATCAGAAGTAATATCCTTATAAGTATGATCGCCCTCTAGTAGATCCTCATTCACTACGATAGAGAGTGCACAGCCAGCCAATTGATCATTAACTCTAATTACTACCTGGCCTTCGGGGAATTTATCCAATAAGGTCTCAATTTGATTTTCTCTCCAATAAGTTTCAGCCATAGACCGATAGCTATCGATCATTGCGTCTTTGAGTTCTTTGTAATCGGAGGTTTTGAGGTATGAAAGGGTAATATTTCCGGCTTGCGAATTGTCCATAAGGCGTATAAATGTGTGCAAAGTTAAATAATTGACTTTGGGAAATCAGATTTTTTAATGACACAGAAGATTATATAAAAATGACTCTTACTTTAAAGTTTTGTCTAAAGTGAGGATGGTCTGAAGCAATACATTGGCGCCATTGGCAATGTCTTCCGGAGAAGAATATTCACTTGGAGCATGTGATATTCCATTTTTGCTAGGAATGAAAATCATTCCCAT
>JBBQDY010000069.1:0-11987 GCA_038320155.1 Cytophagales bacterium | reverse complement strand
CAAACTACACCTAGTCCAAGGCTCTGCACTTAGTGTAGTCTCGACAGTTGCGCACAAGGTTAGAATTACCTATAATGGTAAGATTTAACTTAAATTGCCACCCTAATTACTCAACATAAAAATGAAGCAACCTCTAATTTTAATCTTTCTTATTCTACTAGCCTGTGGATGCAAAGAGGGAACTTCAAAAGAGAATACATCAGAAGTGATTTCAATTGCTACGATTTTTGAAGAGTATTATAAATTCAAGGATCGCATAAATCCAATTGAGGCAACAAAAGGGGGGAATTATGAATACAATGATTTTATTGCGAATTACATATCTGATAGCTACCAAGAAGATTTGAAAAAGAATTACTCGCACTTTTTGAATGTATTAGCAGAATTGGATACAACAGCACTATCAGAAGCGGACCTTTTGAGTATGAAAGTTATGAAATGGGATTGTGAGGTGAAGTTAGAAGGCTTAAACAATGCCATTGTAACCATGGCCTCACCAATTTATAACTTACCCAGTTTTGAATTGATGCCCTTATTTCAAATACAGTCACTGCATTTATATGTTGCTCAATTAGCAGCAGGAGGAAGTGTTCAGCCTTTTGAAACCGTTGAAGATTATGACAATTGGTTGAAAAGAGTAGATGACTACCTTAGTTTTCTGGACACCTCTATTTCAATGATGAAAGAAGGTATGTCCAAAGACATTGTATTACCAACGGTACTTGCTCAAAAAATAATACCTCAACTGGATGAATTCATTACAAATCCAGTTAAGGACCATTTATTTTATAAGCCCATAGTATCAATGCCAGAAAGCATTAATGAAGAAGAGAAAAAGCGAATAGCTGCTGAATATAGCACTATGATTACTAAGAAGTTGAAACCAAAATATACAGCGCTTAAGCAATTTTTGGTTAATGAGTATTTACCAGCTTGTAGAGAAACTTCAGGAATTGGAGCTTTGCCAAATGGACAAGAAACTTACAATTATCTTATAAAGCTGCATACCACTACAACCATGACAGCTGACGAGATTCACGAATTGGGGAAAAGTGAGGTAGCTCGTATTTTAATTGAAATGGAGGATGCGAAAAATAAAATAGGTTTTAAAGGTGATATCAAAGCATTTTTTGAGTTTGTCCGTAACAGTCCAGCCCAAATGCCCTTTACTGATCCACAACAAGTAATTGACAATTTTAATAGCATCAAGGAAAGAATTAATAAGACATTGAATCAGGTTTTTGAATTGAAACCTAAAGCAGATTTTGTCGTGAGGCGAACTGAAGCATTTCGTGAAGCCTCGGCAAGTGCTGAATATGTTCCTGGGACTAAAGACGCTTCACGATCAGGAATTTTTTATGTGCCAATTCCTGATGTGAAAAAATATAATAAGTATTCAGATGAAGCACTATTTCTACATGAAGCCATTCCTGGCCACCATTATCAATTATCTTTACAACAAGAAAATACAGAATTACCAGAATTTTTGCATCCAGAAAGCATGGGGGTCTTTGTTGAAGGCTGGGCTTTATATGCAGAATCGTTAGGTACTGAACTTGGCCTTTACGAAGACCCCATTCAGTATTTTGGAATGCTAAGTATGGAAATGCATCGTGCTATTCGTCTAGTAGTGGATACTGGAATACATAGTAAAGGATGGACACGTGAACAAGCAATTCAATATTCATTAGACAACGAAGCAGAATCTGAAGAATCGGTTATTGCTGAAATTGAACGTTATATGGCAACTCCAGGCCAAGCATTGTCATATAAAATTGGTCAGTTAAAAATTAGAGAATTAAGAAATAAAGCAGAAACCAAACTAGGTAGTAGGTTTAGCATTACAGAGTTTCACAATCAGGTGCTAAATTCTGGAAGTTTGCCTTTAGTATTGTTAGAAGAAAAAATTGATAATTGGATTAATTCACAAATTTAGATTCACCCAAGATTAGTTACGTAATTGCTGGTTTACGCCAACTCTCAAAGTCCGTGATGGTAGTTAGCTTGATTCGTACTTGCGAAATTTAATAGTATCACCCGCAAAACTCATAGCCCAAGTGTTAGGGCAAATTCATTCGGGCATTTCTCCCACAGAGCCATTACTAATCACAACGTGAAAAAAAAAGTTATATTAATTCTATTAACCCTCATCCTAAGTTGGTCTTGTACGCCTTCGACTGAAGAAATCGCTGATTTAAATGCTCAAAATTGGATTCATGGTTCTGAAAACTGTGAAGAAAATATTGACCCACCAATTCAGGTAGTTCAGTACACTAATAATACTTGGATTTTGCGTCAAAACAAATGCACCAATTACGAAGCGCCTTTTATGTTTTTATTTGTCGGTGATGAAAAGGCATTATTAATGGATACTGGCGCTACTGAAGAAGAAGACATCTTCCCACTTTATGAAACAGTAAAAGAAATACTTAAAGGGTGGGAAGAAAAAAATGGAGAAGTTGAATTAATAGTGGCACATACTCATAAGCATGGTGATCACTATGCGGCAGATGGTCAGTTTGAAGAAAAGGCCAACACAACGCTCGTCGGTTTGGAAGTTGAAGATGTAAAGAGGTTTTTTAATTTATCCAATTGGCCTAACGAAATTGTAAATTTTGAATTAGGCAATCGTTTGATGAAAATTATTCCAATTCCTGGACATCAGGCCTCTTCAATTGCTGTCTACGACTCATCAACGAAAATTCTTTTAACTGGAGACACCTTCTATCCAGGTAGGTTATATGTGAAAGATTGGGATGCATTTAAGAAGAGCATTCAACGACTTGTTGAATTCACAAACAACCATGAAATCTCCTATATTCTTGGAAACCATATTGAGATGACTCAAACTCCTGGAATAGACTACCCAACTGGAACGATTTACCAACCGACAGAACATCGACTCCCTTTAAGTATTAATCAATTAATAGCCCTTTCCGAAGCGCTAAACAAACTAGGAGAGATCCCCACAAGAGTGGTTCATGATAGTTTCATTATTTTTCCAGTTGACTGAATAGAAATTCGCTCAAGCGCTTTGAAAGAAGTAATAACTCCTTCGTCGGAACTCTTCTTGCAATTATTTATCCTTCTTGCAAACTTCTGAGGGTGTTCTGCTCCATCCTTAAATTAATCGTATCTTCGCAGACTAATCTCCCAATCAAAAGTGTAGTTGATAAAACAACCAATGCAAGTGGTCTGTTTGCCGACGAAACTAATTTATTAAATGCCCAAATTACCAGTACCCTATCAGTTCCTTGATTTATCGGATTATGGAAGACCAAGTGCACGGTGGATCGCCACTGCACTCAAAGAAACTTGGGTCACTCCAATTCATATTACTTCGTGGTTTATTGTCTCTGGGCTATTAGCCATTTGCTGTATACTGATGCAGTTTTATGCTGCTGCCGCCTTTTTTCTAATCCTAAAATCTATTTTGGACGCTGCAGACGGGGAGCTTTCACGACTGAAGAATACACCTTCTTACATCGGGCGATACTATGACTCGATAGCTGATATCATCTTGAATTTCCTTTTTTTCCTTGCGTTTTGGCACATTTCTGATGGTAAAATCGGATACATGCTCCTCGCTTTTATAGGAGTTCAGCTGCAAGGGACGCTATATAATTACTATTATGTCATCCTGAGGAATAGCGTAAATGGCGATCAGACCAGTAGAATATTTGAGGATGTGGCCCCAATCGCCATGATGGGAGAGAAGCAAAGTACCGTCGATCGCTTTTACAAAATATATGATCTGCTCTACATCTCTTTCGACAAAACGATCTATCACCTAGATCGCAATGCCATGAATAGTGACCCTTTTCCAAGATGGTTTATGACTATGCTTTCAACTTTTGGGCTGGGCTTTCAGCTTTTGATCATGGCAATTATGTTGTCTTTACATTTGGAAGCTTACGTCATCCCATTTTTCATTGGGTATTCATCTTTGATTTTGGTCTTTGTGGCCATCCGGAGAATCGTTTTGTGAAATTCTTAATGGGTATCCGCAATGATGCCAGCAACCTTATTTTCTTCGCTTATTGGTACCTAAGACGGGAGACCGAAACGCCCAATTAAGAATTATGCGCCAATTATATTCTTGCCTCTTCTACCTACTGGCAAAGTAGCGGATAATCAAATTTCTTAATAGGTGTACGGAATGATGCCCAGTGGTCTTATTTTCTCTGATTTAAATGACGGAAGACCCCTGCCCGAAAAACAGGCGGGGATGACCGAAGATCGATGTGGCGTTCATTGAGAGTTTTTTAGTAATTCTTTTTTTCGTTTGTCCTTTTCTGGCAGAAAAGCGGATACACATATTTCTTTACCATACGGATTTAGCCTTTACAACTTTTGAGGATTCCTTTTTAGTAGTTACAAGAACCTTCACATAAACTAACTGGCAATTCTTCAAATAAAGAATACAAAGCCTATTTGATTTCAAATCCTCCGACCTTCACTTTCTAAAATTGGTACCGGAGAATCCAGATAACATCCGAAGTTTTTTGAGAAATATTGAAACTATAGAGAGCAAGTATTTTTCAAGCTACCTCGGTATAATCCTTTATATGTTTATCCGCAACTACAGCAGTATTGAGATTAAACTAGTATAAAATTTGGTGAAACTAGATTTTTCTATAAAATTTGAAAACCAATCTTTAGGTAATTCCGAAGGAGCCAAACTATTCCTAACCCTCTACGCAGTGCAGGAAAGAGAATGAATTACTCACCTACAGCCCTGAAAAGGCGAAACAGTCGAGTTACGCCCTTTCAGGGCTTCTTTTTTTATTCTAGTTGCTTTACTCCCGGCTTTGCCGAGGGTCGATCCCGATAGCTATCGGGACTCCAACTTCTTGTAGCTGCAAAACGTTATATGCAAAATTACCTAACCGCCAAACCTTAAGGACTTTAGCACAGGAAAAGGGAAACTAATAAATGACATTCCATACATATACTTGTATCATCATACTCAGGCAGAAACAAAAGAATTAATATTAAATTCATCAAAATATCGTGGCTCACTATGGAATTATCAACGCCCCAAAAAACTTGACAATATTTGTTACGCTTATTTCACAGGTTCTGACGCTGTTACAAAGCCAACAGACTAAAAATGAATTGTGGTTAAATAAGTTATAATCGCGTTTCAGTTGATAAGATAAATAATTCTATTAAAACTTAACTCGAATGGTCAACCACTACTTTCCAACCGTCTTTAAATTTTTCAACTAGCATTGTGAAATATCCTTTAGGTTCGTCTTTTTCTCTTTTCAAATTCCAAGCACCTAAAACAAAAGCATGATTTTCATCAATCATTTTTATTTGTTTGATATCAAAAGTTAGATAACCCATTGCTGCTTTATCCGGATAGACTTTTTGATAAATATCTAAGTTTTTTTGCCAGCCATAAGTTGGTCCGTTTTGATCAACAAAAAGTAAAGAATCAGATTTTAGATACCCTTGCATGTAAGCAGTAATATCTCCTTTGTTCCAATCTGAACTTTGTTTTTCTAACAATTCTTGGATTTCTTTTTCTTGAGCTATTGTTAAATAGCAACTGAATACAAGTGCTATTAATACGATGATTTTTTTCATTTTTTTACGATTTATAGGTGTATTAACGATAGTAGCGGCAGCTTTTTTTGCTATTACTGCTGAGCATGTGGCAAAAAAACTATGGCGGATAGTCCCAAAGGGATGGCTTTGCCACGTGTTTAAATGCCAACAAATATAATAAAATTTATTGTTTTACTACGCCTAATAATATGACAGAAATTTAATCTTTAGAAAGTTATGGGAAGTTAAAAATTCCTGCATTTCATCTAATAATTTATGGGTATCAAGATGTTTTTGATACTTACGGTATTGGCAACTTGGTAATGTCAAAAAGAAAATTAGAATTAGGACATATCGCATTTTCAAAGTTGAAAAAACAACAGAAAACAATCCAAGCTTGCTTCATCTTTAAACAGATTGAACGAATTTAAAAGAACCGGCAAATTTGAAGTAGATGGCGACAGTATTTCATATCCGGACAAATGTTTAAATTGTAGTGTAGTGAATTCCTTTAATTACAAAACAGGTAAATTCAATACCATTAAATTGCCTTATGATATTTCAGAAGTAACCTTAAATGGACAATCAAATGTAAATTTTAAAATTCTCAGACCTTCACTTTCTGAAATTGGTACCGGGGAATCCAGATAACATCCGAAGTTTTTTTGAGAAATATTGAAACTATAGAGAGCAAGTATTTTTCAAGCTACCTCGGTATAATCCTTTATATTTAAAAGAATTCAACCTACTAGAACCCTTTTTCAAAACCCAAAAAATTCATGTCTCTCAAAAAAACTTTACTAATTCTATTTCTGATTTTAAACATTGCTGCGGCTAAAAGCCAAACCAAAATCGGGGTATTTGATAACCATCTTGATATAGGCGAGCCGAAGAATAAAGGTTTTGCATACTATCAGGAGGAGGACCAAACCTATCTAATCGGCGGAAGTGGCAAAAACATGTGGTTCAATGAAGATCAGTTTCAATATTTATGGACTACTGTCCAAGGGGATTTTATCCTAAGAGCCGAATTTGAATTTATGGGTGAAGGAGTCGATCCACACCGAAAAGTGGGATGGATTGTAAAAAACGATCTGAATAGCGAAACCCCACATGTCAATGCCTCCACGCATGGGGACGGGTTGACCTCCTTGCAATATCGGAAGACAATCGGTGGTGATACCGAAGAAATCGTTTCGAAAAACACTGCTCCCGATGTCATTCAGCTCGAACGGAGAGGTGACGTTTTCATCATGTCCACCGCCAAATTTGGTGAGGAATTCGTTGAAGTTCAGTTGGAGAACATGCCTGTAAAGAACCAGGTGTTTGTAGGGCTTTATGTTTGCTCACATAATCCCGATATCGTTGAAGTTGCCAAGTTTAGAAATGTCAGAATCATCCAACCTGCCGCGCCTGATTTTCAACCTTATCGTGACTATCTGGGAAGTCGGCTTGAAGTGATGGATGTTTCGACAGGGCATAGAAAAGTCCTATTTACCACGACCAACTCTATTCAGGCACCTAATTGGACTCCCGACGGAAAGCAACTAATCTATAATTCCGAGGGAAGACTTTTTCAATATCACCTCGCTGACGGAATGATAACCCCACTGAACACGGGTTTTGCCGTCAACAATAACAATGATCATGTGTTGTCATTTGATGGCTCCTTAATGGGTCTCAGCAATCAAAATCCCGCCGATAAAAATAATTCGACGCTCTATTATCTGCCTTCTCAGGGCGACTCAAGTCCAGTTGTCGTGACGAAGCCTGGCCTCGGTGCATCCTACCTGCATGGCTGGTCTCCAGATAAGAAAGAAATGCTTTTTACCGGACAGCGAAACGGTCAGTATGATATTTATTCTGTGGATATAAACACCGGCAAGGAAAAGCAATTGACCAATCGAAAAACACTGGATGATGGCCCGGAATATAGCCCGGATGGAAAGTATATTTTCTTCAATTCGGTACGAACAGGCAAAATGAAACTTTGGAGGATGGATCCAGACGGAAAAAATCAAGCTCAATTGACCTTTGATGAATACAATGACTGGTTTCCGCATGTCAGCCCCGATGGAAAATGGATTGCTTTTATTTCCTTTCCAAAAGACATTGACCCAAGCGGCCATCCCTTTTACAAGCATTGCTTATTGCGGATTATGCCTTTTGAAGGTGGAACCCCTCGGATTATCGGTTACATCTATGGCGGACAAGGTTCGATAAATGTTCCTAGTTGGTCACCTGATAGTAAGTCGATTTCTTTTGTCACTAATTCTAAATTATAGGGAAAAAGAATTGCCAAAACCAATCCCAGACCAAGTACTGATTCAGTTTGTTGGAGTTGATTCTAGAGAAGAATCGCTGACAATTTGAGAATTAGGACTAGTTTGGAATTTCCTAACCGGATATCGCATGAACAGACTTTACATTGCCCTCTTTCTGATTTTCTCCTTTTCCTGTTTGGAAAAAAGTACCCCTAGCTATACCAATGTCATCCTCATTCTTACCGATGATCAAGGCTATGGCGATCTGGGAATTCATGGAAATGACTCCATTAATACTCCGGTTTTGGATCAGTTGGGAATGGAATCCGCGCGCTTTGATCGCTTCTATGTGAGCCCACTCTGCGCCCCTACTCGAGCAAGTATTTTGACCGGCAGGTATCATTTGCGTACCGGGACAGTATCAGTTTCGAACGGATTGGAAACCATGGATGCCGCTGAATATACCCTTGGCGAGCTATTTAAAGACAACGACTACCAAACCGGAATTTTTGGCAAATGGCACAATGGGCAGCACTATCCCAATCATCCCCTCGCTCAGGGTTTTGATGAGTTCACCGGCTTTTTGGCTGGGCATTGGTCCAATTATTTTGACACCCATGTGGAAAAAAACGGAAAGGAGTACGAGGCCGCAGACTACCTTCCAGATGTGTTGACGGATGAAGCGATTGCCTTTATAGCGGAAAATAAAGCGCAGCCATTCTTCACTTACCTGGCCTACAATACGCCGCATAGCCCACATCAAGTTCCGGATGAATACTTTGACACCTATAAAAAAATGGGGCTTTCGGATGAGCTGGCGGCGATTCACGGTATGGTTGGCAATATCGACTCAAATATCGGCCGACTGCTAGCCAAGGTGAAGGAAATGGGCCTTGAGGAAAACACCCTTATTATCTTCCTGACTGATAATGGACCAAATGGACAGCGCTTCAATGCTGATATGAAAGGCATTAAAGGAAGTATCAATGAGGGAGGAGTTCGTGTTCCTTCCTTTTGGAAATTGCCGGGAAAAATAACCCCTGGGCTCAAAGAAATCCCAGGTGCTCATATTGATATCTTGCCCACTTTGGTGGATTTGTTAGGGTTGAAATTCGAAGAAAAGCTTCCCCTTGATGGTATTTCGCTTGCTCCGACACTTCGCGGAGAAGAGCAGCAGGTTTCCAGACCGATCTTTTCGCATGTCGCATTTCTTGACAAAGATTTGAATTCCCGACCGGGGGCAATCCGCAAAGACTCTTTGCTATTGACACTTTTGCCAACTGGCACTGAATTGTTTGATTTGAAAAATGATCCCGGACAGCAAAAAGACCTCGCTTCGGTTTTACCTGATCAGACGGTTTCGCTGACCAATGAGTATCAAGCTTGGTGGCAAAATGCGACAAAGGGAATCGAAATGAATCGGCCAATTCCCATCTCGAATCAAAGTCCTCAAATCGTTCTTTCAGGCTACGAGGCTAGATTTTCAGGTGAAATCCGATTCTTTGAAGGCCATGGCTGGGCGCAGGATTGGTTGACGAATTGGAAAAATACCGCTGACAGTATTTCTTGGGAGTTGAATGTATTGGATCCTGGCCGCTACGAAGTCTTTTTGGAATACACTGCGAGCGAGGATCAAGTTGGTTCTGAATTATCGCTTCGATTTGGGGATTCAGAAATCCCTTTCAAAATAACTGAAGCCTTTGAAGGAAAAATCATCCCAAGTCCAGACCGAGTACCACGGAAAGAGGCTCCTGAAAAGACCTGGAAAACCATTCCGATTGGTGCAATTATGATGAGTCAAGGTAAGGGTAGTCTAAGCCTAGCCGCAAAAAAAATATCCTCGGGAGGAGTTGGAGATATTTTCAGTGTCCGATTAATCCCCGTGAAAAAGAATTAACCTACATGAAAACAACAAGCAGCAAAAACATCACGCTGGATCCTGAAAATTGGGATGAAATCCGTGCCTTGGGTCATCAAATGATTGATGACTTAGTCGACTATTGGAAAGGAATCCGCGAGGAACCCATCTGGAAACCTATCCCTGAAGAAATAAAGGCATCCTTTGACTCGCCCATCCCCAACACCGGGCAAAGCCCAACTCAAGTCTATCAGGAATTCAAAAAGACTATTTTCCCATATAACAAAGGAAATGTACATCCAAGATTCTTCGCCTGGATTCAGGGAACAGGAAATCCGATGGGAGTCTGGGGCGACTTGCTTGCTTCGGGCATGAATCCCAATGTGGCGATAGGCGAGCATGCACCGATGTACGTAGATCAGCAAGTGGTGAATTGGTGCAAAACGATGATGGGCTTTCCAGAAGATTCCTCGGGGATCTTGGTTAGTGGGGGAAGTATGGCAAATATTACCGCGCTGACAGTCGCCAGAAATTCCTTCAAGGCGCTGGATATCCGGAAGAATGGACTTGGAGAAACAGGAGAGAAGCTACTTATTTACTGCTCCGTCGAGACGCACAGCTGCATCCAAAAAGCTGCTGAAATAATCGGGCTTGGTACAGCATCGGTAAGAAAAATAGGCGTGAATGATAGCTTTGAAATGGACTCAGAGGAATTGGAGCGTCAAATTCAAGAAGACTTGGCGGCAGGATTTAGTCCCTTTTGCATCGTGGGGACTTCAGGTACCGTAAATACGGGAGCAATTGACCCGATGGAAGAATTGTTGCGAATCAGTCGGAAATATGAGCTTTGGTTTCATGTCGACGGGGCTTACGGCGCACTTTGCAAGTTGGATCCAATTTATTCGGATCGCTTAAAGGCCATCGAAGAAGCGGATAGCCTGGCTTTTGATCTTCATAAATGGCTTTATGTCCCTTATGAAATCGGCTGCACGCTGATTCGAGACAAACAAAAACATCGAGATTCTTTTTCAATTACTCCTAATTACCTCCTTCCGGAGACCCGCGGTTTGGCAGGAGGACCTGACTCATTGAATAATTATGGATTTGAGCTTTCAAGAGGATTCAAAGCGCTCAAAGTCTGGATGTCACTCAAAGAACAGGGGCTCGATAAGTATCAAAAGATGATTGCCCAGAATAATCGCCAAGCCGAATATCTGGCAGAGCTTGTGCTGTTTTCTCCACAACTGGAATTGACTGCCCCGGTATCGATGAGCATTACTTGCTTCCGAATGATTGCTGCAGATTTCACAGAAGAGCAACTTCGCGCGCTAAACCGAGAGATTTTGCTGCGGCTACAAGAAGAGGGAATCGCTTCGCCAAGCTCCACTATTTTAAATGGAAAATTTACGCTTCGAGTCGCAAACGTCAATCAGCGAACTCGGTTTGAAGACATGGAAATTTTGGTTGGAGAGGTTCTAAGAATTGGCAATATCTTACTCAATATTAAATAAAATGAGTATCCATAATCCTGCACGTTGCCATATTTACTATTGATTTGCTCCGATTTAGAATCAAGATTTAGCTTTTTTCCGGAACGTGCAAGCAAGCGAACACTCATATTAAATAAAGGCATATTGAATGTTAGAAATCCTTTTACTGAAAAATAGAAGTCTTACATTTGTGATAAATAAACTATAAGTGTATCCGATTTTCTGCCAGTAAAGGACAACGAAAAATAGAATTTGATAAAAACTTTCAATGAACGCTTCATCGGTCTTGGGTCATCTGTCTTCCGTCCTTTTAATCAGAGAAAATGAGGCTACTGGCATCATTCCGTACAATCAAATAAACTATTCTTTAATATGAAAAAAATCAAAATACTGGCGATTCTAATCGTCCTCACTTTAAGTTCTTTTACTGCACTTCAGGCACAAGAATTAGGTATTAGATTTGGTAATGTAAATGGCAATAATGTCGCTATTGATGGGGTTTTTGCCTTAGGGGATTTCAGCAGGATTCATGCTGACCTCAGTTTTGGTAATGGCGGTGTTGGTATCGACGCGCTCTGGAACCCAATTTACAGACCAATCGCTGACTCTGATTTCAATTACTATTTGGGATTTGGTCCTTCGCTATTTCTTGGCGATCCTTTCCGATTAGGTGCTGCTGGGGAAATAGGCGCCGAATATGCATTCGCTGATGTTCCTATCGTGATTGGCCTCGACTGGAGACCATACTTTATTTTAATAGAAAACACGAATTTTGATGCGGGAGGCTTCGGCCTCAACATCCGCTGGAGATTTAATTAA